>CAMHHO010000024.1:0-33044 GCA_946184965.1 uncultured Prevotellaceae bacterium
ATCGTTTTTTTTTGCTTTTGAAAATCAAAAAGTTACAAGAAACCTACTGTTTCAAGCCTTGAAACATCTGACTGGAGGCTGTCGTTCTCGCCGGGCCGCCGGTTGTCGCCCGGCGGTCGCGCAGGTCAGTGCAGGTTCCGAGTAAGTTTCAGTGCAGGTTCCAGCCGCCCCTGAGGCTCGTAAGCCGTTGAGAATCAGGCGTCAGTGCAGGAGTGCAGGATTTTAAAAGGTTTTTAGGCATGAACAGCCGCTGCAGAGTCAAGAATATACAGGATTCATGCAGTCGGGGGCTGTTTTCGTGTATTTTTATCCGAAAAGTTTTGTCATGCCGCAAATTATTGGTAATTTTGCACCCGATTTGCAAATCAGTAGTTTAAACTAAATAGAAAAATGGCAGAAAGATTAGAAGTGAAGGAGCTCGACCAGGTGGTCGTGCGCTTCTCAGGTGACTCCGGTGACGGCATGCAGCTGGCCGGAAACATCTTTTCTACGGTCAGTGCCACCGTTGGTAACGGCATCTCGACATTCCCCGACTACCCTGCGGACATCCGCGCCCCGCAAGGCTCGCTGACGGGTGTCTCAGGTTTTCAGGTTCACATCGGCGCGGGACAGGTCTACACCCCCGGCGACAAGTGCGACGTGCTGGTGGCCATGAACGCCGCCGCCCTGAAGACACAGTACCGCTACGCCAAGCCCGGCGCAACAATCATCATCGACACTGACTCGTTCGGCCCGAAGGACCTGGAGAAGGCACAGTTCAAGACCGCCGACTATCTCGGCGAGATGGGCATCGACCCCGACCGCGTCATCCAGTGCCCGCTGACGACGATGGTGAAGGACTGTCTAAAGGAGACGGGCATGGACATGAAGGCCATGATGAAGTGCCGCAACATGTTCGCCCTGGGACTGGTCTGCTGGCTCTTCGACCGCGACCTGCAGCTGGTGGCCAACTTCCTGAAGGAGAAGTTCGCCAAGAAGCCCGCCGTCGCCGAGGCTAACATCAAGGTGATCCAGGCCGGCTGGGACTACGGTCACAACACCCACTCGTCGACGGTCAACGTCTACCGCGTGGAGTCGAAGGTGAAGGAGCCCGGACGCTATATGGACATTACGGGTAACAAGGCCACAGCCTACGGCTTCATCGCTGCTGCCGAGAAGGCTGGACTGAAGCTCTACCTCGGCTCCTACCCCATTACGCCGGCCACCGACGTGCTGCACGAGCTCTCGAAGCACAAGTCGTGCGGCGTCATCACCGTGCAGTGCGAGGACGAAATCTCGGGCTGCGCATCGGCCCTCGGCGCCTCGTTCGCCGGAGCCCTCGGCGTGACCAGCACCTCCGGTCCTGGCATCTGCCTGAAGTCAGAGGCCATGAACCTGGCCGTCATCATGGAGCTGCCGCTCGTCGTGCTCGACGTGCAGCGCGGCGGTCCTGCCACCGGTCTGCCCACTAAGTCGGAACAGACCGACCTGCTGCAGGCTCTCTTCGGCCGCAACGGCGAGAGCCCCATGCCGGTGATGGCTGCCACCAGTCCCACCGACTGCTTCGACGCCGCCTACCAGGCTTGCAAGATGGCACTGGAGCACATGACGCCCGTCGTGCTGCTGACCGATGCCTTCGTGGCCAACGGCTCGGGAGCCTTCAAACTGCCCGAGATGGACAAGCTCGACCCCATCAATCCGCCATACGTGCCCGAGGAGCTGAAGGGCAAGTGGACGCCCTACATGCGTGCCGAGAACGGCACACGCTACTGGGCCGTGCCTGGTCGCGAGGGCTTCGCCCATATCCTCGGCGGACTGGAGAAGGACAGCAATACCGGTGCCATCTCGACGAACCCCGAGAACCACGACCTGATGACGCGCCTGCGCCAGCAGAAGATTACCAACATCGAGGTGCCCGACCTGGAGGTCAGCGGCGACGTCGACGATGCCGACCTGCTCATCGTGGGCTTCGGCTCTACCTACGGCCACTTGCACTCGGCCATGGACGAACTCCGCAAGAAGGGCTACAAGGTGGCTCAGGCTCACTTCAAGTACCTGAACCCGTTGCCCAAGAACACTGCCGCCGTGCTCTCTGAATATAATAAGGTGGTGGTGGCCGAGCAGAACATGGGTCAGCTCGCCGCCTACCTGCGCATGAAGGTCGACGGCTTCGTGCCCTACCAGTTCAATCAGGTAAAGGGCCAGCCGTTCGTGGTCGAAGAGTTAGTCAACGCATTCGAGGACATCTTGAAGAAGTAAAAACGTAAATAGTAAAAAAGTAAAACAATGAGCTATACTGCAAACGATTTTAAGAAAGGACAGCCGCGGTGGTGTCCGGGTTGTGGCGACCACTTCTTCCTGGCTTCGCTCCATAAGGCTATGGCCGAGATTGGCGTGGCTCCTGAGAATGTAGCGGTTATCAGCGGTATCGGCTGTTCGAGCCGTCTGCCACACTATATGGCTACCTACGGCATGAACACCATCCACGGACGTGCCGCTGCCATCGCTACAGGCGCCAAGGTGGCTAACCCCAACCTCACCGTCTGGCAGGTGTCAGGCGACGGCGACGGACTGGCCATCGGCGGTAACCACTTCATCCATGCCAACCGTCGTAACATCGACCTGAACATGATTCTGTTGAACAACCGCATCTACGGTCTGACCAAGGGCCAGTACTCGCCGACCAGCCCCCGTGGCTTCGTCTCGAAGTCGAGCCCCTACGGCACCGTCGAGGACCCGTTCCGTCCCGCCGAGCTGTGCTTCGGTGCACGCGGCCACTTCTTCGCCCGCTGCGTGGCTACCGACGCCAAAGGCACCGTTGAGGTGCTGAAGGCTGCCTACGAGCACAAGGGCGCTTCGGTGACCGAGGTGCTGCAGAACTGCGTCATCTTCAACGACCACTGCCACGACATCGTCTACAACAATGAGGGCCGCAAAAAGAACGCCATCTACGTGCGCCACGGCGAGAAGCTGGTGTTCGGCGAGAACAACGAGTACGGACTGGTGCAGCAGGGCTTCGGCCTGAAGGTTGTTGAGATTGGCAAGGACGGCTACACGCTCGACGACGTGCTTACCCATGATGCCCACTGTCAGGACAACACCCTGCAGCTGAAGCTCGCCCTGATGACTCCCGAGGATGGTTTCCCCATCGCCCTCGGCGTCATCCGTGACGTGGAGGCTCCCACCTACAACGACGCTGTCTACGCTCAGATTGCTGAGGTTTCTGCCCAGAAGAAGTATCACAACTTCACTGAGCTGTTAGAGACCAATGACATCTGGGAAGTGAAATAAGTAAAATCCCCGCCTGGCCGGCGGGGATTTTACTTTCTAAAGGTCGCGGGTCAGCATGAGGCGGTAGTCAACGGGGCTCATGCCGATGGCCTCCTGAATGCGGCGCTGGAGTGTACGCACGTTGGAGAAGCCCGCCTCCTCGGCCACGACGGCAATGGTGTAGTTGGGCTTCTCACGGAGCAGTCGCAGGGCAGCCAGCACACGCAGGTTGTCGATATAGGCATCAGGCGTGCGGTGGATGGTCTGGTGACGGAAGAGCAGTGCCAGGCGGTTCTGGCTGACGCCGAGCATCTCGGCCAAGTCGGCCGCGCAGAAGTCGGGGCGCAGATGCGGGCGGTCTTTCTCGATGCGCATCTCAATGAGCGCCATCAGCTGACCGTCGTCCTGCAGGTCAGCATTGCGCTGCCGCTCGAGGTTGCCCTCCATGATTTCGCGCGCCACTGCCGTCCGCCGAAACAATTCGATATTGCACTCGAGCTGTTCCGACAAGTCGAGGTTTCGGCTTACCAGGCGCACCATTTCATCCTTCAGCCGCTCCACCTCCTGCTTCAGGTAGCTGTTCTCGTCCTGAAGCCGCTTGATTTCTTCGTTTGTCATAGGCTGCTCCATCTTGAAGGCATGACACCATCTATTTAGTTGGGGCAAAGATACAAATAAAAGCCGAAAGTCCAAAACTTCCGGCCGTTTTTTTTCAGTTTACTGCACTGTACCACTCCATTTTCTTGATGTTTTCATTATACTCTGCATATTTGCCTTTAGCGGGCGACTGCGGAATAAACATCGAGACACCGTGGAACTTCTCTTCAGTCATTTCAAAATCCACGTAGAAGATACGCCAGGCATCAACTGTATCCCATTTATAGCCGATGCGCTTCATAACGACGGCCTTGTCCAAAGCCTGCTTCCAATACTGATAGTCGCTTTCTGAGGCATAGCGGCTGATGAAGTCGCCTGCGTCGAAGAAGAAGTTGTCCTCTGGATAGAACAAGGCCCTTTTTCCTACATGACCGTAGTGAATCATACCCGTCAGGTCGGCATAGTCGCTACCGAGGCTAGCCTTCACGCCCTGCAGTACGTTGGCAGTAGCATAAGCCACTTCGTCCATCTCGCTCATCTTCACCACCGACAGGGGTAGGTTGCCGTTTACGGAGGCATGGTACTTCTCGACAATAGAGGTGTAGAATGTCTCGCTCTCGAACATTGCCGGAACAATTTCCTGATAGGGAGCGCCCTTTCCAGGTATCTCGGCAGGCGAACCAATCACGTAGTCGGCCACCGAGCGCAGTTCATAGAGGCTCTCCAGGCACATAAAGTAGCAGCAGTCGGCCAGGATGAACTTCAGGTGTGGCATCTTGGCCAATATGTTCTTCATCGTGGGGATGTTGATCCACTTGCCACTACCGTTCACATAGTTACCATTGTCCAGACCATAGCCGCGGGTTACAGGCATCTCGTTCTCAATCAGCCAGCCAGTACTGTGGCTCCAGAGCACCAGTCCGTAGTCACGGGTGGCAGGATAGTGAGAGTAAGCATAGTGCATAGCCTGCTCCATCACCTCAGGATCACAGGCACGGGCATCAGTCTTTCTAATGCCCATATCCGTGACAGAAACAGAGTCGACAATCTCTCCGTTCTGGATGCGGGCCAGCCAGGGAGTCTCAAGATTGTTTTCCTTCTGATAGCGGCGAACGAACACCAGCAGGCAGTCGGTGCTGCTGAGTTTGCGCGAACCTTCCTTAATCTCCTCCAGGTCATTGTTCAAATAGTGCTTGTTGTAGGGATTGTTCGTCAGGTCGTTTTTGCCAGCCATGTATATCAGCACCGTGCGCCCAATGGGCATGCTGACGCCGGATGCATCCCCTGCACCTGACCGTCCGTAGAAGTCAGACTCTATATCGTCGTCGTTACAAGCTGTAAGACCGAACACTGTTGCTGCGGTAACGAGGCTCATGAGCATCAGCTTTACCAAAGAATCCTTAGTCTTCATAATCGTGAGTTTTTATTTCGTCATTTTTCTTTTCTGATGCAAAGATATGGCTTTTATCAGCAGTGACCATGAATAATCCTTTTTTTCGTTCCAAGTTGTTGCGACACAAGCCCGATTTTGCGACAAACCCGCACATAGCCTTCCGAATTTGTCGCATGAGGCAGAAAAAACTGCGCCTTAGATTCTTTTTCGCCGTAAAATTGCCAACTCCACTTGGCAACCCCGCCGCATAAGGACGGCTGTGGCGCCATAATTCGCCTTTTAGCAGAAAGCAAAAACCAAAAAAAGCTGGAAGACGGGCGGCGTCTCGCAAAAACTTCGTACCTTTGCGGCCGCTTAACGCGAAATCATTAAAAATTAAGAAGATATGTTTCATATTTACGAAGGATTCCACTTGGTCGACGCCTACCACAAGATGCGTTACCAGCGGAAGTATCAACCTGCCGATGGCACGAAGCGTGCCATCAAGATTCTGATTGTAGCCCTGGTCACGCTGCTGCTCTGGAACATGCCAGCCGAGTGGTTTGGCATCCAGAACCTGACCGTCATCCAGCAGCGTATCATCGCCATCTTTGCCTTTGCCACGCTGATGTGGATTCTTGAGATTGTCTCGTCGTGGGCTACGTCGGTAGCCATCATCGTACTGATGCTGCTCTTCTGTTCCGACAGCGGCATAGCGCCGATGGTCAACGAGGAGGAAGTAGGCGCGCTGTTATCTTATAAAGGTGTGATGGGGTCGTTTGCCGACCCTGTCATCATGCTGTTCATCGGTGGTTTCGTGCTGGCCATTGCCGCTACTAAGACGGGGCTCGACGCCCAGCTGGCCAAGGTGCTGCTGAAGCCCTTCGGCACGCGCAGCGAGATGGTGCTGCTGGGTTTCCTGCTCGTGACAGGACTGTTCTCGATGTTCGTGTCGAACACGGCTACTGCTGCCATGATGCTGACGTTCCTGACGCCGGTGTTCCGCCAGTTGCCGCCCGAGGGTAAGGGCCGCACCGCCCTGGCCATGTCTATCCCCGTGGCAGCCAACCTCGGTGGCATGGGTACGCCCATCGGTACGCCCCCGAACAACATCGCCCTGAAGTATCTGAACGACCCAGAGGGTCTGAACCTCGGCCTCGGCTTCGGCCAATGGATGATGTTCATGTTCCCGCTTGTCGTCTTGCTGCTGTTCATCAGCTGGCGCCTGCTGCTGAAGTTCTTCCCCTTCACACAGAAGAGTATTGAGCTGAAGATTGACGGCGGCATGGAGAAGGGCTTCCACTCAACGGTGGTGGTCATCACGTTCATCGTCACCATCCTGCTCTGGCTGTCCGACCGCTTTACCGGCATCAATGCCAATACCGTGGCGCTCATCCCCTTCTGCGTCTTCGCCCTGACGGGTGTCATCAACAAGCGCGACCTCGAGCAGATTAACTGGAGTGTCATCTGGATGGTGGCCGGCGGCTTCGCCCTCGGTTACGGTCTCAACAAGTCGGGACTGGCCGAGAATGCCGTCGAGAGCATTCCTTTCGCCGAGTTCTCGCCGTTGCTCATCCTGCTGCTCGGCGGCGCCATCTGCTACGCTCTGTCGAACTTCATCTCCAACTCTGCCACAGCAGCCCTGCTCATGCCTATCCTGGCCATCGTTTGCGGTGCCATGGGCGACAAGCTTGCCCCCATCGGCGGAACGGGAACCGTGCTCATCGGCGTGGCCATCGCCGCCTCGTCGGCTATGATCCTGCCCATCTCGACGCCGCCTAACGCCCTGGCCTTCGCTACGGGCTTCGTCAAGCAGAGCGAGATGTCGAAAATCGGCATCATCATGGGTATCATCTCGATGGTGCTGGGCTTCGGTCTTGTCTACCTCATGGGTACGATGCACCTGATATAAAACATCCCCAAAACAGAGTATTAACGGTTGCCAATCGAAAAAAAGTCAAACGATTGGCAACCGTTTTCCATTTTTCTTATTATCTTTGCAACCAAAAACCAAGAAACACATGAGATACGCAATCATTCTGGCAGTCGGATGCTGGCTCCTTACCACCGGCTGCAGCGAGAAGAAAACTACTGGACAGAAAGCTCCCACGCGCGTAAAGACGCTCTTGGTGAGCCCCGGTCTGGTCGACGACAGCCACACCTACGTGGGCATTGTCGAGGAGAACGCCGGCACGGCCGTCAGCTTCACCAGCATGGGCGTGGTCAAGCGTGTGTATGTCAACGAGGGACAGGCCGTCAGCCGCGGCCAGCTCCTCGCCGAGATGGACGCCACGCAGGCCCGCAACGTGCTCAGCGGCGCCGAGGCCCAGATGGCGCAGGCCAACGACGCCCTGCAGCGCTACCAGATGCTCCACGACAATGGCTCGCTGCCCGAGGTGCAGTGGGTCGAGATTCAGAGTAAGGTGGCTCAGGCCCGCTCACAGCTTGAGGTGGCCAAGAAGAACCTTGCCGACTGCCGCCTCGTGGCCCCCGTCGGCGGCATCATCGGCCGCAAGATGGTGGGTGCCGGCGAGACTGCCATGCCTTCGCAGGCCGTGGTGAGCATTCTCGACATCTCGACGGTGAAGGTGAAGGTGGCCATCCCCGAGGCCGAGATTGGCGCCATCACGCCCAGCACCATGACCACCGTCAAGGTCGAGGCCATCGACCGCAGCTATCAGGGCGGCCATATAGAGAAAGGTGTGCAGGCCGACGCCCTCACGCATACCTACGATGTACGTATACGCGTGGCCAATGTCGAGCGCCGCCTGCTGCCCGGCATGGTGGCCAGCGTCAGATTCCTCACCAGCGGTTCGCAGGCCATCAGCGGTCGCTCGCTGCCCGTGACGTCAATCCAGAAGAAGTCCGACGGCACGCTCTTCGTCTGGACCGTCGACAAGGACAGCACCGCCCACCGCACGCCGGTCAAGATAGGCCACGTACAGGGTAACCACGTCACCGTGACCGAAGGCATCGACATCGGCCAGCGCGTCATCACCGAGGGCTACCAGAAGCTGAGCGAAGGCACCCGCGTCGCCTTTTAAGGGGCGTCGAAGCATCGAAACATCGAAACATCGAAAAGAAAGAATCGCAAATGAAGAAGATGGACTGGCTCCGCTGGCCGCTGGAGCATTACTCAATATCGCTGCTCATCGTCGGCATCCTGTTCGTACTGGGCATCTACGGCATGTACGTCATGCCCAAGGACGAATTCCCGGCATTCACCATCCGTCAGGGCGTGGTGATAGCTGCCTACCCCGGTGCCACGACCGAGGAGGTGGAGACCCAGGTGGCCAAGCCCCTCGAGCGCTACCTGTTCACCTTCGGCGAGGTGTGCCGCGCCAAGACCAGCACCACGTCGCAGAACGGTCTCTGCATCGTCATGGTGCGCCTCAACGACGAGGTCAACAACAAGGATGAGGTCTGGTCGAAGATCAAGCACGGCCTCAACCTCTTCAAGTCGTCGCTGCCCTCGGGCGTCGTCGCCCTTTTTGCCAACGACGACTTCGGCAACACGTCGGCCCTGCTCATTGCCATCGAGAGCCCGCAGCGTAGCTATCGCGAGCTTCAGAAATACACCGACCAGCTCTCCGACCGCCTGCGCCGCATACCCTCCGTGGCCAATGTCCGTACCTACGGTGAGCAGAAGGAGCAGATCTCGCTCTATGTCGACCGCCAGCGCCTCCAGGCCTACGGCATCGGCCAGCAGATGCTCTTCAGCCACCTGCAGTCGCAGGGCATTACCACCCTCAGCGGCAGCATCAGCGACGACGACCAGCAGATACCTATTCATATCGAGGCCACCAACAACACCGAAGAGGAAATAGCCAACCAGATTATCTTCAGCGACCCCGTCAGCGGCAAGGTGGCCCGCGTCAGGGATGTGGCACGCGTCGTGCGCGAGTACGACAGCGTAGAAAGCTACATCGAGCAGGACGGCCACCCCTGCATGCTGCTCTCGCTGGAGATGACGCCCGGCAACAACATCGTACAGTATGGCGATGAAGTCGAGCGCGTGCTCAGCCGCTTCTCGGCCGACGAGCTGCCCGACGACGTCACCATCACCCGCATTGCCGACTAGCCGAAGGTCGTGGGTGCGAGCGTCCGCGACTTCCTGCGCGACCTGCTCATCTCGATGGCCATCATCGTCCTGGTCATGATGGTGCTCTTCCCCCTGCGCTCGGCCATCGTGGCTGCCATCACCATTCCGCTGAGCACCTTCGTCTCGGTGGCTATCATGTATATGATGGGCATCGAGCTCAACATCGTCACCCTCGCCGCCCTCATCGTGGTGCTCGGCATGGTCGTCGACAATGCCATCGTCGTCATCGACGGCTATCTGGAGTATGTCGGCAAGGGCTGCGCCCCCAAGGAGGCCGCCATCGCCTCGGCCAAGCAGTATTTCATGCCGATGATGCTCGCCACACTCTGCATCTGCGTCATCTTCTACCCGCTGCTGCTCACACTGAAGGGCGCCTTCAACGATGCCCTGAGGGACTTCCCCGTCACCATCACCATCAACCTCATGGTGTCGCTTTTCCTCGCCGTCACCGTCATTCCCTTCCTCGAGGTGCTGATCATCAAGACGCCCGTCGCCAAGCAGGGCGGAGGCGGGGGCGGGGCAATCACCCGCTGGGTGCAGACCACCTACGACAAAGTGCTCGACTTCACCTTCCGCCATCCGTGGCTCACCATCTGGGGCGGCGTCGGCATCATCCTGCTCTCGTGCCTCATCGTGCCCGCGCTGAAAATCCGACAGTTCCCCTTTGCCGACCGCGACCAGTTTGCCGTCGAGATATTCATGCCCGAGGGTAAGGGCATCGCTGAGACACGTGTCATTGCCGACTCCCTGCGCCACGTGCTGCAGCAGGACGACAACGTCAAGTGCATCACCAGCTTCGTGGGCTGCTCGTCACCGCGCTTCATGGTCTGCTACGCACCCCAGATGGCCGGCCGCAACTACGCGCAGTTCATCGTCAACACCACGTCGCACCAGGCCACCCTCGACCTGCTGGCCAAGTACCAGCCCCGCTGGAGCGAGGCCTTCCCCCAGGCCTACATCCGCTTCAAGCGCCTTGACTACCTCGAGGTGCCCGAGCTGGAGTACCGCTTCTATGGCGAAGACCTCGACTCGCTCCACGAGGCTGCCGAACGGCTGATGCTGCGCATGCGCGAGATGCCCGAGCTCGAGTGGGTACACACCGACTTCCTGCAGCCCTACCCGCTCATCAACGTCGAGCTCGACCCCGTGGCCTCCGCGCAGCTGGGCATATCGCGCACCACCGCGGCCCTCGCCCTGAGCGCTACTACCAACGACCTGCGCGTAGGCCAGGTCTATGAGGACGACTACGAACTGCCCATCGTCGTCAAGGACGATGCCGACATGACCTTCTCTGACATTGAGAACCTCGGCATTGCCACACCGATGGCCGTGCTCTCGGCGGGCGCCGGCGGCACCAACAGCACCGTTCCGCTGCGCTCCATAGCCAAGGTCAGCCCCAAGTGGAGCGAGAGCCGCATCATGCACCGCGGCGGCGAGCGCTGCATCACCGTGACGGCGCAGTTTGCCTACGGCGTCTATGCCGCACCCATCGAGTCGCGCATTGCCGACATCATGGAGCACGAGATGCAGATTCCCGACGGCGTGCGCTCCGAGGTAGGCGGCGAAATCGAGTATAACGGCGAAGCCATACCCCAGATCTTCGGCGGCGTGGCCATCGCCATGGTCATCATTTTCTTCTTCCTGCTGTTCAACTTCAAGAAGTTCGGCATCACCACCGTCTGCATCGTCGCCCTCGGCCTGATGATACCCGGCGTGCTCGTCGGCCTCGGCCTGATGAACCGCACGCTCGGCCTCACCTCCATCATGGGCGTCATCACCCTCATGGGAATGATCATGCGCAACGAGATCCTTATCTTCGAGCATGCCAACAGCCTGCTCAAGACCCCCGCCGCCTCGGAGGACGGGCAGGAGGAGACGGGGCTAACCGTCCGCGAGGCCGCCTACGAGGCCGGCAAGCGCCGCATGGTGCCCATCTTCCTTACCACCGCCACCACCGCCGTCGGTGTGGTCCCGATGATTATTGCGCAGTCGTCGTTCTGGATGCCTGTCGGTGTCACCATCTTCGCCGGCGGCATCGGCTCCCTCATCCTCGTCGTCACCATGCTCCCCGTCATCTACTGGAAAGTCAGCCTGAAAAAAAGTAAGAAATGAAAAAGCCCCTCCTCTACCTCCTCTCCCTGCTCTGTCACCTATGCTGCAACACCGTTGCAGCCCAGCCTGGCTACACCCTGGCCCAGCTCAAGGACTCGGCCCTCGCCCATAACGCCGCCGTCAGCAACGCCCGACTCTCAGTCGACGCCGCCAGCCAGCAGCGCCGCGAGGCCTTTACCAAGTTCTTCCCCAACGTCAGCGCCACGGGCTTCACGTTCAATGCCAACCGCGGCATGGCCGAGACCACCGTCAACCCCTCCGAGATTGTCCCCTCGTCGCTGGCGCCCGCCCTGTCGCAGCTGTTCCCGCCCGAGGCCCTCGTCGCCCTCGCCAATCCCGTCAGCATCTCCATGATGAAGAACGGCACCGTGGGCTCCATCATGGCCGTGCAGCCCGTCTTCGCCGGCGGACAGATAGTCAACGGCAACCGCCTCGCCCGTGTCGGCGAGGATGTCAGCCGACTGCAGCTCCAGCTCTCGCAGCAGGAGGTAGAGCGCAACGTCGAGCAGTACTACTGGCAGCTCGTCACCCTCAATGAGAAGCGGCGCACGCTCGATGCCGTCGACACGCTCCTTGCCGACATCCACAAGGACGTCGACGTGGCCGTCCGTGCCGGTGTCGCCCTGCGCAACGACCTCCTCCAGGTACAGCTTCGCCAGAACGACATCGCCTCGCAGCGCCTCAAGCTGAACAACGGCGTCACCCTACTCCACCTCCTCATCGCCCAGTACTGCGGTCTGCAAGACACCACCTTTGCTCTCGCAGCGTCCGACATAAACAACCAAGGAAACCAACTTCCCTCCCTATCAAGGGAGGGCTCGGGGGTGAGTCTTCTCCCCGAATACCGCCTCCTGGAGAAGCAGGTCGAGGCAGCAACCCTCCAGAAGAAGCTCGCCGTAGGCCAGAACCTGCCCTCGGTCGCCGTCGGTGCTGGCTACACCTACCACAACCTCCTCGACCGCGACCGCACCTTCGGCATGCTCTTCGCCACCGTCAGCGTGCCCATCTCCGACTGGTGGGGCGGTTCCCACGCCGTCAAACGCCGCAAGATTGAGCTACAGCAGGCTGAAGAGCAATTGGCCAACAATGCCCAGCTGCTCAACATACGCATGCAGAAAACCTATAATGATGTGGTCGAGGCCAACGAGCAGCTACAGCTCGCTCAGCGCAGCATCGAGCAGGCCGAAGAGAACCTCCGGCTCAACCGCAACTACTACCAGGCGGGCACGTCGCGCATGGCCGACCTGCTCGAGGCGCAGCTTCTCTACCAGCAGGCCCGCGACCGCCATACTGACGCCTTCGCCGACCTCCAGAACAAACTTCTGGAATACCGCTTCGCCACCGCCCAGTAAAATAACTACGAATTACAGTTTCTCCCCGTAGCACAGGTCGCCGCAGTCGCCGAAGCCCGGCACAATATACTTGTGCTCGTTCATGCCAGGGTCGATGGCCGCACACCAGATGGTTGAGCCGTCGGGCAGTGCCTCGCGCACCACGTCGATGCCTTCGGGCGTGGCAATCACGCAGCACACGTGTACCTTCCTTGGGCGTCCCGTCTTCATCAGCGCCTCTATGCTCGCAGCCATTGAGCCGCCCGTAGCCAGCATCGGGTCGGTAATCACCAGCGTCTTGTTCTTCACGCTCGGCGATGCCATGTACTCCGTATGCACGCCCACCTCAGTATGCTCACGGTTGGTATACATACGGTAGGCCGACACGAAGCCGTTCTCAGCATGGTCGAACACCTTCAGAAACCCCTCGTGGAACGGCAGTCCCGCCCGCAGCACCGTGGCTATCACCAGCTCGTCGTGCGGCAGCGGAATGTCCAGCGTACCCAGCGGAGTGGTCACCGTCTTCGCCTTGTACTCCAGCGTCTTCGACAGCTCAAAGGCCATCATCTGACCGATGCGCTCAATGTTGTTACGAAACAGCAGCCTGTTCTGCTGATACTTCCTGTCACGCAGCTCGGCCATGAACTGGTTCATCACCGACCTCTGCTCCGAAAAATTGATAACCTCAACCATCTTTATTATTTTCGATTATTCTATTTTCGATTTTCTATTTCCTCCCCCAGGGGAGGCCGGGAGGGGTCTACAGCTGCCCCGCCTCCACCATCAGCACCACGCGCTCGGTCAGTCGGTCCGTGCCCTCAGGGTCGTACTCCTTCTTCAGACTCGCACCGAAGGCCCAGGCAAACGCCTGCCAGAAGCCAGCACGTATAGGCCCCAGAAACGCCTGGATGGCCTCGTAGCTCGTCGAGTTACACTCACGGTTAATCAGCTTGATCAGCAGCTTGCCCTGCGAGTAAGTCAGCTTCTTCATCTTCGGCTTATACTCCTTCACGATGCTCTGCTCCACCCGCTTCATGTGCTCCTGCTTCGCTTTCTCGTCGGGCAGCATCTCTAAGTACTCTGCCGTCTCGATGAGAATCTGGCGCACCTCCTTCGCTATCGGCAGCGTCTTCTTCACGTTCTTCACCAGGCGCATGTAGGAGCCCTCCTGGCGCTTGCTGCTGAACGTCATCTTCGGGTACACATACACGTTCGACATCTCCATATACTGAATGCTGTCGCCGTCGACCACCACCTTGCTCACCTTCACCGTGGGCACGAAGGTGGGGTCGCCGATGCCGGTCGTGTCCTTCTGCGCCGTCGCACAGAGCACACTCGCCAGCACCATGATTATCGTCAGAACGTGTCGCATATCTTCTGTTTCCCTATTCTTTCGCTAGTTCGTAAACAGCCTTTCGAGGCCCAGCGCCCCTCTTCAGCCTGCAAAATTACGAAATAATAACCGATTATCAGCAGTTCGTTACGCATAATTGAGATTTATTATGATTGTTAGTCACAAAACGGCGCCTCCTCATGTTGACGAGGCGCCGCCTCATGCACGCGAGGTGGCGCCTCACGACAGCGAGGTGGCGCCTTATTGCCCAAAACCCGGCGCTTTTTTCCCGTACCCCCCGCCTTTTGCTTGTAAACCCCTGCCTTTTGCTCGTAAACCCCCGCCTTTTGCTCGGGTGTCGGTTCAGGTGTCGATTCCAGTCTTCGAAGGCCGGTAAGGAGTACGGCGTTGTCGATTATTTCGGCCGTTTTTGCTATACTACTTGTCATTTGCACTTTATATCCTGCACTTCCTACACCTAAGAAAGTTCAACAGGTGTAGGAAGTGTCGGGAGTGTAGGGTGTTTCCTGCGATTCACAATCAGGGGGTCACCGCGAGGACATGCGCGGATAGACCACCTGGAGCATGGCGTAGAGGACAGCACCGGTGACGAGGCCAGCCGCGACGTCGATGACGTAGTGGGCACGGATATAGACGGTGGCGAAGCACATCAGCACGAAGAGCACGGCCACAAACCAGACGAGCCCGCGGCAGCGCGTGCGGACGGCTAAGAGCAGCAGGACGAGCGTCACGCCGACATGACTGCTGGGGAAGGCGGCTGTGGGCCGCTCGCCGGCGGCGTGGGCATGCACCATAATCTGGTAGAAGAAACCGTCCTCGTAGCCGGGCATGGTCATCATCTCGTCGTGCGTCAGGAAGTAGTTGCCCACGTCGGGGAACACGCCCTGGGCCACGTTGTCGAGCCCTGCGGCGAGGTAGTAGAACTGGGGCCCCGTGACGGGCAGTGCGACGAAAACGACGTAGAACAGGAAGAAAGAGCCTATGATGACGAACGCCGTGCGGAGGAACTCGTCGTAGCGGCAGAAGAAGTAGTAGACGGCGACAGCTGCCACTAACAGGAAGTAGCTGGAGTAGCCTAAGTACATCAGCTCGCTGACGACGGGGTTGGGCAGCCGCTCGGCAAAAAGCAGGGCGGGCTGGCAGCCGAAGACCGACTGCTCGGCGGCAGCGAAGATATGGTCGAGGTTGGGAAAGATGCGGTTGAGGTCGAACGTGTCGGGATACCACCACGACAGCAGGGCCAGCTGCAGCGTGACACGGCAGAGCAGCGTGAAGCGGCAGGGCACCATGCGGTAGACAGCCCACAGGGCGGCGGTGGTGACGACGATGCGCAGACGGCCCCAGATCATCGGCTCGGGCGACGGCAGCTTGGTCCACGTGAAGAATATGAGCACAAGCGTCAGCACGAGATAGGCCAGCACGACCCACTCGGCTGCCAGCAGTCCGCGCACCGGCTTCTTGTCTGTCGCAAACAGATACTTGATTACAGCCATTTGTTGTCTTTATACCACTTAATGCTGCGGCGGACGCCCTCGCTGAGGTCTACCTCGGGATGGTAGCCCAGTTCGCGGATGGCGGGCTCGATGTCGCAGCGCCAGTTGCGCTGCTTGAGGATATTGTACTTGTCGTTGTTCAAGGCAGAAATCTTGCCCGTCAGCCTACCGATATGCTCGCCGAAGAACGTCACCACGCGCAGCACCCATACCGGGGCCGTGATGCGTATCCACCAGGGGCGGCCCAACTCCTCGTGGATGAGGTCGCTGAATGTCGTCGACTGATACACCTGTCCGTCGCTGAGGAAGTACTTGCGGCCCGTCTGTCCCTTCTCCAAGGCGAGGAAGACGGCCTGCACCACATCGGTGACGTAGACGAAGGTGATATCCTGGCGCTTGAAGCCCACGGCGAAGTCGCTGTGCTGCTTGATGCTCTTGGCCATCAGGAAGTAGTCGCGCTCGCGTGGCCCATAGACGCCGGTTGGTCGCAGAATAACATACGGAAACTCCCCCCTCCCTTCGGGGGAGGGGCCGGGGGAGAGGCTGTCCAGCCACTGCTCTGCCTCGAGTTTGCTGCGCCCATACTCGGTATTGGGCTGCGGCGTGTCGGTCTCGCGGATTTCCTCGTAGGGTTGCTGCTCGCGGATGGCACCGAAGACGCTGAGCGAACTCAGGTAGACGAAGCGGCGGATGGGCATCTGCAGGGCCATGAGGGCGCTGACAAGATTCTTCGTGACCTCGGTATTGATGCGGCGGAAGTCGCGCTTGTCGATGCACTTCGTCACGCCAGCGGCGTGGACCACATAGTCGAACTCATGGCCGCTGAGCTGCTTTTCGAGCTGCTCTTCCGACGAGAGGTTCAACTCAATGAAGTGTATGTGGGGATCCTGCAGGTATGCGCGTGAACTGCTGCCGCGCACGGCGGCCCACGTTTCGAAGCCCCGCCGCAGGGCCTCCTCGACGATGAACGAGCCAATAAAACCGCTGGCTCCGGTGACCAATATTTTCATTTTCACAACTTTTTGCGCGCAAAGTTACACATTTTTATTTATTTTCCTTACCTTTGCACCTACAATTTAACGAACAAAAGCAGAACGACGATGAAAAGACTGTTTTTACTGCTGGCAGCGGTGCTGATCAGCACGATGGCAATGGCCGAGGACGGCAGCCGCCTGTGGCTGCGCTACGACGAGGTGAACAAGGCCAAGGTGACAGGACCTGAGTGTATAGCCGCCGACGAGCTGCGCAAGTACTATCGCGGCAGCGAGGCACAGCTGGTGATCGACCCGACGGTCAGCGACGACGAGGGCTACGTCATCAGCGGCAGCACCGTGCGCGCCAAGACCGAGCAGGGACTGATGTACGGCGCCTACGCCCTGCTGCGCGGCGAGACAGGCGCCTCGAAGCCGTTCTACAAACTGCGCATCCTGAACCACTGGGACAACCTTGAAAGCTCGATTGAGCGCGGCTATGCCGGACTGAGCATCTTCTGGGCCTTGGAGGACCCGAAGACCAGGCGCACGCCAGATCAGTGGAAGCCCAAGCCCGTCAACCGCGAACTGATTAAGGACTACGCCCGTGCCAACGCCTCGATAGGCATCAACGGTACGGTGCTGAACAACGTCAATGCCTCGCCGAAGATGCTCACCGCCATCTATATAGATAAGGTAAAGGATATTGCCGACATCCTGCGCCCCTACGGTATTAAGGTGTACCTCTCCGTCAACTTCGGCTCGCCGATGACGGTCGGTGCCAAAGGTGTCAACGGAGGTAAGCCGCTGAAGACCGCCGACCCCATGAATGCTCAGGTGAAAGCCTGGTGGAAGGCGAAGGCCAAGGAAATCTATCAGCAGATTCCTGACTTCGGCGGATTCCTGGTTAAAGCCAACAGCGAGGGGCAGCCCGGGCCCTTCGACTATAAGCGTACCCATGCCGATGGTGCCAACATGCTGGCCGATGCCGTGAAACCATACGGCGGCATCATTATGTGGCGCAGCTTCGTCTACGGTGCAGCCCATAAGGGTGAGGACCGCGTGAAGCAGGCTGTCTCGGAGTTCAAGGACCTCGACGGTAAGTTCCGCGACAACGTCATCCTGCAGTCGAAGAACGGTCCGCTCGACTTCCAGCCGCGTGAGCCCTATGCCCCCATCTTCGACAATATGCGCCAGACGAAGCAGATGGCCGAACTGCAGATTACGCAGGAGTATCTGGGACAGTCGCGCCATCTGGTCTACCTGGCCCCGATGTGGCGCGAGTTCTTCCGCTATGTGGAACCCAGTCGTCTGGTGGGCATTGCCGGCGTGGCCAACATCGGACTCGACAAGAACTGGTGCGGCCATCATTTCTCGCAGGCCAACTGGTACGCCTTCGGCCGACTGGCGTGGAATCCATCGATGAAATCGGAGGAAATTGCAAGCGAGTGGCTGGCGGCGACGTTCGGGAAAACCGAGAAGGACGATGCACTGCTGAGCGTCATGCTCCGCAGTCGCGAAGCCTGCGTGGACTATATGATGCCGCTCGGACTGCACCATATCTTTAAGTTCGACCACCACTACGGACCGGAGCCCGACGGCTTTATCAAGTCGTACCCGATAGAGTGGTGCCCGGTATACTACCACAAGGCCGACAAGCAGGGCATCGGCTTCGACCGCACACACACGGGCAGCGACGCCACGAGCCAGTACCGCGAGCCTTACTGCTCACTCTACGACGACCCGTCGACTTGTCCGGAGAACCTGCTGCTGTGGTTCCACCACCTGCCCTGGACCTACCGCATGAACAGCGGCCGCACGCTGTGGGAGGAGATGCAATATCGCTACAACCGTGGCGTCGCAGAGGTTGAGGACTTCTGCAAGGTCTGGCAGGACTGTAAGCCTTACATCGACGAGCAGCGCTGGAGCGAGGTCGACAAGCGCATGCAGCACCAGCTGGAGAACGCCCGCGAGTGGCGCGACGTCTGCCTGAAATACTTCGGCTCGTTTGTGGAGTAGGTGATAACCTTAGATATTATTTTTGGCACGGAAGAACACGGAAAGCACTGTTTTTTCCCCGGCCAGACAGTGTCCTTCCGTGTTTTTCCGTGCCTAAAAAAAAGCGCACAAGCTTTCATGGCGAATATTGCTCCCTCTTCAACCCTGGGAGCTCTTTGGCCTTTCAGGCCGTCTCTCGGATGCATGCGGATAATCTTTTTTTTTAGTTATGGGGGTGATAATCAGCCACACGGTCAACCAATAGCTCAAACGGTCCGACGGGCAGTCCCGTCTCGGCATAGGCGTTCAGCCGCAGAGGATTGTCCTTCCAGGCGTGGCGCACCAGCTTGGGATAGTCAATGGGCGAGTCGATGATGACGTTGCGGCCTTTGCTGTGGGCGGTGGCGTTGTAGGCGCGCCCGCCCTTGTCGACGACCTCAAACTCAAAGAGCTCGCCGCAGGGGCGCAGGGGCTGGTCAAAGGTCAGGATGATACGCCCTTTGCCGTAGGTGAACGACGTGATTTGCGGCATCAGCTTCACCTTCTTGTCTTTATATACCAGACGGTCGAAGCAGAGGCCGATGCGCTCGGCCACCTCGCGCTTGCGCAGCGGATGAATGTCAACGGTCTCGCCGAGGTCGATGGCGGTAGCCAGTTCCACGTTGTCCATCTTCTGAGCCGTAAGCCGCTGAGCCTCGCGCAGCTGTGCCCAGTTGCTGTTGGTGCTGACGGGCGTGGCCTGATAGGTGATGGGACGCGGCATGCCCGTCTGCTGGCGTCCGTCGTAGTTGGCTAACTGTACCACGACGAAGGGCAGATCGGGCTGCTGCCAGCGGTCGCGCCAGCAGCCGATGAGCTTCTCGAGGTAGTCGGCGTAGGGGGCAGGGTTGCCCACGTTCGACTCGCCCTGATACCAGACGATGCCCGACAGCGCGAAGGGTGCCAGCGGATGGAGCACGGCGTTGTAGAGGGCGGTAGGCACGTTCTGCAGCGACACGTCGCCGCCAGGACAGGGAGGCATCTCGGCACCCAGGTGGAACTTCCACGACGGACTGAGGGGAATCACATCTTTCGGCATGGGGTTTTGCGAAAGGCGGTCGTCGCCAAAGCAAAGCATGTAGGGTTTCTCGGGAATGAAGTGAACGGCACCGTTCTTATTGATGAAACGGATAGCAATGACGTTGTCGCCCTCTTGCAGCAGTCCCTCAGGAATATCGTAGCGGCGCGGCGGATACTGGTAGCCGGTCTGGCCGATCTGTCGGCCGTTGAGGTAGGTGACGTCCTGGTCGTAGAGTGTGCCCAACAGCAGGCGGGCGGGCTTGCCGGCATGGGCCTTGTCGAGGCGCAAGTGCTGGCGCAGCCAGACGGAGCCGGTGCCCCGCCAGCTCCAGCTGTTCTGGTCGATGACGGTCCAGTCATTGTCCTGGAAGTCGGGCTGAGCATAGCTCTGCACATTATCTTCCTTGTTGAGCATCTCGTTCCATCGGCGGCTGGCCTCGCCATTAGCCTGCATCTGAGCCCTCACGTAGTTGTCGTTCTGGAAAAATTCCACCCTCTTCACCAGCATCGGGTAGTCGCGGCGCAGGGAGTCGGCCGATATCCAGGCCTCGATGGGCGTACCGCCCCAGCTGTTGACGATGATGCCCTGGGCCACTCCCGTCTTCTCATACATCCGCTTGCCGAGGAAGGAGCCCACCGCCGAGAAGAGCCAGGCATTTTGCTTCGTCAGCGGCTTCCAGTTAATGCTCGTAGGTCGGATGTCGTCCTTCACGCCGTGAGTATCCGTGTCGTTCTGAACACGGAAGAGCCGGACCTTGTCGAGCGAAAAATCATCGATTTCATCGGTATAATTCGGATATACGCGCTCAATCGTCACGTCGATGTTCGACTGGCCCGACAACAGCCAGACGTCGCCGATGAACACGTCGTCGATACTTAGGTCGTTGACCTTCAGTTCGAACGGTCCGCCCGCCTTCATCTGTGGCAGGTCTACCCGCCAGCGGCCGTCGGTATCAGCGACTGTCGCCACCTTTTTCTTATTAAGCGTAACCTTGACGGCCTCGCCGGCATCGGCTTTTCCCCAAACAGGGATAGCCTTGCCGCGTTGAAGTACCATACCATTCTGGAACAGTTGAGGCATTGTCACCTTGGCTTCCAAGGTGACTGAGCAGGCCAGCATTGTGGCCCAAAGGATAAGTCGGATGTTCATCATTCGTTTTAGTTGTCTTTAGTATTTTCTGCAAATATACAAAAATCCTGCGATGAAATGGCGAAAAGTAGCCTTTTTTAACTGAAATGAGATAATTAGAAACACATCTGTAACAAATTTGTAGGATGAAGTTGCGAAAAAATAAGTATCTTTGCAGACAAATTCAAATCTAAAACTTATCACAATGGCAACATCAATCAATGAAACCAAAGGCTTTTACAAGCTTTCGTGGCTCCAGCGCATCGGCTTCGGCTCGGGCGACCTGGCGCAGAACCTCATCTTCCAGACGGTAGCAACCTACTTGATGATTTACCTGACAACGGTATTAAAAATCAATGCCGCCTTTGTCAGTGGACTGATTCTTACGGTTCGACTTATTGACTGCTTCTGGAGTCCTGTCGTGGGACGATATATTGACAACCGCAATCCCAAGTTAGGCAAGTATCGCACTTATCTTCTTTATGGTGGTATTCCCCTTACTGTTGCTGCCTGTCTGCTGATGCTTCCTCAGGCTGCAACATGGTCTATGCCGATGAAGATGATCTATGCTGCTCTTAGCTATACCGTGCTGAGCATGATTTATTCTGTGGTGAACATTCCGTACGGCTCAATCATGGCCAGTATGACCCGTGACAACGATGAGGTGCTGATTCTTACCTCTACGCGAATGGTCTGTGCCAACATCGGTCAGATTGTTGTCCAGGCAGGTTTCCCCATCGGTCTCGCTATGTGTGTACATGCTGCCATTGACTGGAATCAGGCTACGTTTATGGCTATCGGTACGATTCCTGCTTTCATCATTCTGCCCTCTATGCCGATATTGAAGAAGTGGCTGGGCAAGAAGGGCCTGTACTACACGCTTCTCGCCGTCGGCCTTGTTGGATTCGCTATCCTGTTCACCATTGGCAAGTTCTTCGACGTAAGCAGCTACAACACGCTTGTGCAGATTGCAAAGGTCATGACGGGTGTCGGTCTCCTTGTTGGTTCTCTGATGTGGGCACTTGTACCTGAAGTAATCACCGAGGCTGAGTACCGTACAGGAAACCGGCCTGCCGCTACAGTTAACGCACTTGCCGGTGTCGCCTTCAAAGCCGGCTTCTCAATTGCCGGTTGGATTACTCCTTTGGTAATGGGATGGATTGGCTTTAACTTTGCCAGTGAAGAGTCTGCCTTGTCAACTGATCCTATGGCATGGTTTACGGTTACGTGTGTATTTGCCATCGTCGGATTCTTCCTCTTGATGCTTTGCTTTATGGGCAGCAAGGAGAATATTACCACTACGCCGGAAAAGCCTGTCTCGTTTGGTGAGATGTGGCAGGAGTTCAAGGCGAACAAGTGCCTGCAGCTCGTACTTGGCATCTTTGTCGTGGTGTTCCTGGCTTCGTTCATCAGCGCACCGGTCAATGCCTACTATCCAAAGTTGGCCAACTATTCTGATATCGCCCAGAACGCGATCTTGGTGTTTACGACCATCATTCCTGCCATTCTTCTTGTCATTGTGGGCTACCTTATTTATAAGTATCCCCTTACCGATGAGAAACTTGACGAAATCAACAGGGAAATTGAGGCACGCAGCAATGAATAAGAAATTGTTGTTCCTTTGCTTGGCCATGATGCCTCTGGCATCAATGGCCCAGCAGGGGTTAAAGGACGCCATCGGCAAGTACTGCCTCATTGGCGCGGCCATCAACCAGTGGCAGAGTGACGGGCAGGTGCCCGAGGGTGATGCCATCGTCGACAAGCACTTCAACTGCGCCGTGGCCGAGAACTGTATGAAGCCGGAGTCGCTGGCTCCTGCCGAGGGCATCTTCGACTTCCGCGTAGCCGATAAGTTCGTCAGCTACTGCCAGCAGCACAAGCTGAAGGTGCTGGGACACTGCCTCGTCTGGCACTCGCAGGCTCCCGACTGGTGGTTTACCAACGGCTATACGGCCAGTCCTGCCTCCAAGGAAGTACTCAGGGAGCGGCTCATCAAGCACATCAAGACCGTCGTCGGCCACTTCAAGGGTCAGGTACACGGCTGGGATGTGGTGAACGAGGCCATCGAGGACGACGGCTCGTTCCGTAAGTCGCCCTATTTCAACCTGCTGGGCGAGGAGTTCATCGAACTGGCCTTCCGCACCGCCCACGAGGCCGACCCCGAAGCCGAGCTGTACTACAACGACTACTCGATGGCCGGTGAGAAAAAGCGCGAGGCCGTCTGTCGGCTGGTCAGGAATCTCAAGGCCAAGGGCCTGCGCATCGACGGTGTGGGTATGCAGAGCCACAATGGCTTGGACTACCCCAACCTTGAGGAGTACGAGAAATCGATGGACGCCTTTGCCGCCTGTGGCGTGAAGGTGATGATTACCGAGCTCGACTTGAACGTGCTGCCCAGTCCCGAAGGGTTTGGCGGTGCCGACATCAGTCAGAACTTCGAGATGCAGCAGAGGCTCAATCCCTACACCGCCGGACTCCCCAAGGATAAGCAGAAGGAGGTGGACGCCCGCTGGCTGCAGCTGTTCAACATCTTCTATAAGCACCGCTCGCAGATTAGCCGCATCAACCTGTGGGGTGTCAGTGACGGCGGCTCGTGGCTCAACGGATGGCCTGTCAAGGGGCGCACCAACTACCCGCTTCTCTTCGACCGTCAGTACAAGGAGAAGCCCGTCATCAACGAAATTATCAAACTTTATCAATAACTACAATTATGGCAAAACTTCCACGTTATCTTTTCCCGAGTGACTATATGGCCGACCCTGCGGCCCATGTGTTTAACGGCAAGCTCTATGTGTACCCATCGCATGACTGGGAGGCCGGTGCCGCCTTCGATGACGACGGCGGCCACTTCCAGATGAAGGACTACCACGTACTGTCGTTCAACGATGTCGAGAACGACGAGGCCGTTGACCACGGCGTGATCCTCGACGTCAGTCAGGTACCCTGGGCAGAGAAGCAGATGTGGGACAGCGACGTCGTCGAGAAAGACGGCAAGTACTACCTCATCTTCTCGGCTAAGGACTACAACGGCGTGTTCCATCTTGGCGTAGCTATCGCCGACAAGCCCGAGGGACCGTTCATTCCTCAGGAGCATCCCATCCGCGGTGCCTACAGCATCGACCCCTGCGTTTTCAAGGACGACGACGGCCAGATCTACTGCTACTACGGTGGTCTGTGGGGCGGCCAGCTGCAGTGGAACGTGGCTCCGCAGAAAGTGCTGAAAGAAGGCGTTGACCTGGGCCCGGCTCCCGACCGTAAGACCCAGCTCTTCACCGCCCCCGACATGCCTGCCCTGCCCAGCCTGATTGCCCGTATGAGCGACGACCTTCTGCAGTTTGCTGAGGCTCCTCGTCAGGTTCTCGTCGTCGATAAGGACGGTCAGTTACTGAAGGCCTGCGATCCGCACCGATTCTTCGAGGCTTCGTGGATGCACAAGTATCAGGGCAAGTACTACTTCTCGTACTCCACCGGCGACAGCCACTTCCTGTGCTACGCCATCGGCGACAACCCCTACGGCCCATTCACCTATCAGGGTGTCATTCTGGAGCCTGTCGTCGGCTGGACCACCCACCACTGCATTGTTGAGTTCAAGGGTCAGTGGTACCTGCTCTACCACGACTGCGTACCCTCTAACGACGTAACCCACCTGCGCTCCCTGAAGGTGCAGCGACTCTTCTACAACGAGGACGGCACCATCAAGCTTGTCGTTAATGAATAGGAACAAGCTCATATCAGACTACTACACCCTGCACCGGGCAGAGCTGCTGGCATATGCCAGCAGTCGCCTCGGTGACAAGGACGAGGCTGAGGACATTGTCCAGAACACCTTTCTGCGCCTGCTGACCACCGACAAGATGCTAACGGAGCAGACGCTGCCCGCCCTCATCTTTACCATCTGCCGCAACCTCGTCAGCGACTATTTCCGCCGAAGGGCCTTCCGACACGAATTTGAGCATTACATTCAGGGCAGCGGCGAAGGCTTTTCCACGATGGAATCGGTGTTTTTTGCTGTCGATATCATCGAGCGCATGGAGCACGGGCTGGCCCGTATTCCCGAGAACTGCCGCCACATCTACCGCCTGCACATCCTCAACGGTATGCGCGTCAGCGAGATTTCGGAGCAGACGGGCGAGAAATACAAAACCGTGGAGAACCGTCTCGGGCTGGCCCGCCGCCAGATGCGCGCCTACCTCCGCGCCGTCGTGTAACAAAGCGGCAAAAGTTACGAAATTTACTTAAAAAACAGCTGGATTGGCTGATAATATTTGTTTGATGACGCTTTTCTGATTACTTTTGTAGCCAGAATTACGAACACAACAAAACAAATGAGAAAACTGATTACCATTATCGGCATGCTGCTTGTCACTACTGCCACCGTCTCCGCCCAAGGCGACGATTTCGGCGTGTGGTACGAATTGGGTGCCGAGAAGAAACTTTCCTCGAAATGGAACATCGGCGTCGAGGGAGAGTTCCGTACGCGCAACAACAGCCGCAACGCCGACCGCTGGAGTGCCGGACTCAATGCTGAGTATAAAATCATCAAGGGACTGAAAGCCTCGGCGGGCTACACCTTATTATATGATAACAACAAGGAGGAGTTCGACCTGAAGAGCGACGGTCTCCGCCCCAACAAGTGGATGCCCTCTTACTGGGGCGTGCGCCACCGCACGAACGTGAGCCTGTCGGGGAACGTCGACATAGGCCGCCTGAACATTGCATTGCGTGAGCGCTGGCAGTACACCTACCGCCCGAAGGCTGAGAACAAGAAGTACGACTTCGACAACGAGGAGTGGCGGTCGGTCAAGGGCAAGGGCAAGAACGTGCTGCGCAGTCGTCTGCAGCTGAGCTACGACATTCCCCATTGGAAGTTCGACCCCACGGCTAGCGTTGAGATGTTCAACGACAAGAGCGGCATCGCCAAGATGCGCTATCTGGTAGGCGTCGACTACAAATACCAAAAGAAGCACGTCTTCGGCCTGAATTACCGATATCAGAACGTGAACAGCGACGACGATGACTACGAGGTGAACAGCCACATTGTGGGACTTAGTTACAAATATAAATTCTGATATGCCATGAAGAAGTTTTTTACACTTATTACCATAGCAATAGCCATCACGGCCTGCACCAACGACGACCGCTATACCTGGAATGACGACTTCGCCGACCGCACAGCGACTGATACCATCAACATCGGCATCAGATGGAACGGCACCAGCGTTACCGTGACGGGTGACGACCACGGATACGTCACCACCAACGGTGTCGACGTCACCGTCAGTTCGAACACCAACAAATTCCTAAGTCTGCAGCTCAGCGGCGGCTCCAACGACGGTTCGCTGCTCATCTACAGCTGGAAGAAATTAGGCATCGTGCTCAACGGCCTTCAGCTGACCAACAACGACGGACCCGCCATCAACAACCAATGCTCGAAGTGGCTCTACGTCACTCTGGCCGAGGGTACTGTGAACTCTCTGGCCGACGGTGAGAGCTACTCAGAGAAGGCATACGACCAAAAGGGGACAATTTTCAGCGAGGGACAGATATGCTTTTTGGGCAAGGGTTCGCTGACCGTCACCAGCAATGCCAAGAGCGGCATCGTCAGCGATGACTTCATAGAGATTAACGGCGGAACGCTGAACATCACGGCGAAGGCCGACGGCGGGCGCGGCATCAAGGTAAACGACGGCCTTACCATCAACGGTGGCACAACGACCATCACCACTTCTGGCGACTGCAAGATAGAGACTGTCGACGGCGTGCGCGACACCACCTCAGCTGCTGGCATCAAGAGCGACAGCCTCTTCACCATGACAGGTGGCACGCTCATCATTACCAGCACGGGCGACGGCGGCAAGGGCATCAACGGCTCAGGGAACGTAGAGTTCAAGGGTGGTACGCTGAACATCACCACCACCGGCTCCAACGACGTGGGCAAGCCCAAGGGCGTGAAGAGCGACACCGCCATCATCGTCAGCGGCGGATCCTTCACCGTCAATGTCAATAAAAGTTGGGCTTGTGACAACAGCTCAGAGAGCGAGGAACCTGAGGACCGCCTTACCATCTTAGGTTCGCCAGTCACGAAAAAGCTGCAAAAGAAATCGGTTTTCGTTCAGTATTGACGATATAGTTTTTCCACAGTCTGAACGATGCTGTCAGGCACCATGCCCGTAATCTGCTGACCCCTACGGACGCGGCGGCGGATGTCGGTGCTAGAAATGTCGAGCAGCTCGGCCTCTACAACGCTAACCGTGGGAGGGAGGGACGTCAGGTCGATGTCGCTCCCACGACGGGGATAGACGATGATCTGGTAGTTGCTGAGGATGTCCTCGGCACGGTACCAACGGGGAAAACGCTCCCAGTTATCGCCGCCGATGAGCAACACGAATTCCCGGTCGGGAAAGTCGTCTTTGAGCGCTTGCAGTGTGTTCCACGTATAAGAAGGCCGAGGCAGGTGGAACTCATAGTCGCTGACCTCGATAAACGGCTCGTCGGCCAGTGCCTGGCGGGCCAACTGCAGACGCAGGTCGTCGGCCAAAAGCCCTGCCTGCTCCTTCAGCGGATTCTGGGGCGACACCATGAGCCACACCTCGTCAAGTCCCGCCGCCTCGCGCAGTTGTCGGGCTAATTGGATATGGCCGTTGTGGATGGGGTTGAACGACCCGCCGAAGATGCCTGTCTTAATCATTCAGAAAGTCGTTGATAATCTGTAGTGCCTCCTGCTTCGCCGTCTCAAGGTCGTCGTTCACCACGACGCGGTCGAACTGTGGGGCGAAGGTCAGCTCATATTCGGCCTTGGCCAAGCGCTCTTCGATGGCTTCAGGGGTGTCGGTGCCACGGCCTTCGAGACGGCGGCGCAGCTCGTCGACCGACGGCGGCTGGATGAAGAGGCTCAGCGCCTCGTCGCCGTAGTAGCGCTTGATGTTCACGCCACCCTTCACGTCGACGTCGAACACCACGTTCTGTCCTGCCTCGCGCTGCCGCTCCACCTGGGCCTTCAGCGTGCCGTAGAAGCGGTCGTGGTAAACCTCCTCGTACTCTAAGAATTCCTCGTTCTCAATCTTCGCACGGAACTCCTCGGGCGTCAGGAAGAAATACTCCACACCGTCCTGTTCCGTACCACGCGGAGCGCGGCTGGTACACGAAATTGAGAAATAGAGTTGCAACTCCGGATGCTCCTGCATCAGCCAGTTCACGATGGTCGACTTGCCGCTGCCCGAGGGAGCGCTTACGATTAGCATTTTACCTTTCATCTTTACAACGCATTAAGTACCTGTTCCTTAATCTGCTCCAGTTCGTCCTTCATCTTGACGACGATGTTCTGCATCTCGGCCTGGTTCGACTTCGAACCGGTGGTGTTAATTTCGCGGCCCATCTCCTGGGCGATGAAGCCAAGCTTCTTGCCCTGACCGGCGGGTTCGGCCATCGTCTCGCGGAAGTACTTCAGGTGGTTGCTGAGGCGCTGCTTCTCCTCGCTGATGTCCAGCTTCTCGATGTAGTAGATGAGTTCCTGCTCCAAGCGGTTCTTGTCGTACTCCACACCGGGAATCTGCTGCAGACCGTCGGTGATGCGCTGGCGGATCTTCTCCACGCGTCCCTTCTCGTAAGGCTCAATCTCGGCCAGCAACTGCTGGATGTTGTCAATCTTCTCGGTGAACTTCTGCTGCAGGGCGGCACCTTCCTGCGTGCGGAACGCCACGAGGGCGTCGAGAGCCTCCTGGACACCACGGCGGGCGGCGGCCCACTCGTCGTCGCTCAGCACCTCCTGTTCCGTCTTCGTCAGCACGTCGGGCATGCGCAGCAACGTGTACATCGGGTCAGACGACAGGGGGATGCCCGTCCTGTCGGCGATGTCCTTCATCTGCCGGTAATAGTTCTCGACCAGTGCCGCATTGATGGGCGTGGCGTCGACCACAGCGTCCTTCTCTATCCACAGGCTGAAGTCGACCTTGCCGCGAACGACGGCCGAGGCCACCATCTGGCGTATCTCCATCTCCTTCTCGCGATAGAGCGGTGCTATGCGCGTCTGGAGATCCAGCTGCTTAGAGTTCAGCGACTTAACTTCTACGTTGATTTTCTTGTCTTTGTAAGCTACGACTGCCTTGCCGTAGCCCGTCATAGATTGTATCATATTAGTACCCCGACCGAGAATCGAACTCGGAACTAAGCTTTAGGAGAGCCTTGTTATATCCATTTAACTATCAGGGCAAACGCTTGCGGGTGCAAAGGTAGTCTAAAAAAAGGAAAACGCCAAATTATTTGGCAGCTTTTTGCTTGTTGGCGATGACTGAAAGCACAATGGAGAGCAACAGAACGCCGAAGATGAAGGCCAACGACCACGATGTGGGCACCTCGACGTGGGGCATATTCAAGTCGAGGCCGACGAGACGGCCAGCGGCATTGACATACTCGTCCATCGTCAGCAGCATCTTGATGCCGACGAAACTGAGGATGATGCCGAGCCCGTACTTCAGGTAGCCGAAGTATTTGGCGATGGCGGCCAGTGCGAAGTAGAGGGCACGCAGGCCAAGGATGGCGAAGATGTTGGACGTGAGCACGATAAACGGGTCGCGGCTGACGCTGAAGACGGCTGGTATAGAGTCGACGGCAAAAGCCACGTCGGTAGTCTCGATGACAATCAGGGCTATAAACAGCGGTGTGGCCAGGCGGCGCCCGTTTTCGGTGATGAAGAACCGACCGCCGTGCATCTTGTCGCTGACGGGGAAGAACCGCTTAAAGATCCGGACGAAGATGTTCTTCGAGGGGTCTACCTGCAGGTTCTCGTCGTGGCTGAACATCTTGATGCCCGTATAAATGAGGAAGAGGCCAAATAGTCCTAAAATCCACTCAAAACGCTCGACCATAGCCGCGCCGGCGAAGATAAAGATGCTGCGCAGCACCAATGCGCCGAAGATGCCCCAGAAGAGCACCTCGTGCTGGTATTTCCGCTCGACGCCGAAGAACGAAAAGAGCATCAGGAACACGAAGAGGTTGTCCATCGACAGCGACTTCTCTATGAGGTAGCCCGCCAGGAACTCCGTCGCCATCTCGTGGGGGGCATGAGGGTAGAACAAGTAGATGCCGGCACAGAACACCAGCGATACGGCTATCCAGACAACGGTCATGCGCAGGGCCTCGCCGATGCCCACCTCGTGCTGCCCCTTCCGCCCGAACATTTTCAGGTCGACAATGAGCATGATGAACACCAGTATGTAAAAAACGACCCAAACCCACAGGGGCATACCCATTAGAAGTTCCATTCTCTCAAAATTCTCTTACAATTCGGCTGCAAAGGTAACACATTTTTCCGTAAACAGCCAAATAAAAACGCGCCGAATGTGGTTTCGGCGCGTTTTTATTGATGTCAGTAGTAGTTAATTGTACCAAATAGATGTTTCCATCTCGGGTGAATAGTTGTCGATATCCTGGGTATCGAGCTTCACCTCCTCGTCGTTGAATGTTGATTGAGTTGACATAAGCTAATTCTCCTTTCTCTATAAGTTAGGTAACACTGCAAATATAATGCTTTTTCTGTCAAGTTGTATGCCGAAGCGCAATATTTAATACTAATTTAACACTTTTCTCCCGAAAAAAGTATATCTTTGCAACCTGTAAGCTAATTTAAGAAACACGATGAGACACAGATTACTGACTTTAGGCCTTTTTCTGGCCTTTACCGTCGAGGCACTGCCTCAGACGCTGGTTCACCCCTGGCAGGGCAAGCGCGTTGCCTATTTCGGCGACTCCATCACCGACCCGCGCAACAGCGGCTCGAAGAAAAAGTACTGGGGTTTCCTCCAAGACTGGCTCCAGATTACTCCCTACGTCTACGGTGTCAGCGGCCGACAATGGAACGACATACCGCGCCAGACCGACCAGTTGAAGCAGCAGCACGGCCAGGACGTCGATGCCATCCTCATCTTCTGCGGCACCAACGACTACAACAACGGCGTGCCCATCGGCACGTGGTGGGACGAGTGCTCGACCGAGGTGGAGTACGGTCACGGTCAGGTGAAGCAGATGGTGAAGCGCCGCCAGCGCACGCCGTCGATGGATCCCACCACTTACAAGGGGCGCATCAACATCGCCCTCGACTCTCTGAAACGCACCTTCCCGACAAAGCAGATCGTACTGCTGACGCCCATCCACCGCAGCGACTTCCATTCCAACGAGAAGAACTGGCAGTGCGACGAGTCGTACACCAACCAATGCGGCGAATATCTCGACGTCTACATCGAGGCAGTGAAGGAAGCTGGCAACATCTGGGCGGTGCCCGTCATCGACTGGAACGCCACCAGCGGCCTGTTCCCGATGCTGAAGGAGCATGGCCAATATTTCCACAACGCCGAGACCGACCTGCTGCACCCCAATGACGCCGGCCACCAGCGCATGGCCCGCACACTGATGTACCAGCTCTTGGCATTGCCCTGCACATTCTAATGCCATATTCTGGAGGGCGCATCGCTGCGGCCTCCAGAATCGTCCCGGGTACTACTCGTTATTTTTTATACTAACTTTACTTACGGCCGTATACCGCTTTGACAATGTGCCACTGACGATGTACGTCGGCACAATCCATGTGGTTTGGAGCCATCGCGTCGAATAGATGGTTATAGGGAGTGCCCTTTGCCTTCTCCTTCTGCGCCCATAGGCGCAGCTCGCCGTCGGTGAAGTGCTTCTTGGGCAGGTTGCGCACAACCTCGTAGTTCTTGATGCCCAGTTCGCGCATCAGGGCTTCGGCGCGGCTGATGTCCCGCTCGGCTGTTTCCTTGCTGGCATAGATCCAGCACTTGAAGCCGGGCTTCGTCTTGCTGCGTTCGAACTCGTCGCGGACGCTGTAGTTGTAAGACGTCGGTTCCCAGTCGGTGATGGAGCAATGCATCCAGTCGCCGGGCGTTGCCTTGCCGTTCTTGATGTATAGCTCGCCCTTACCAGGCAGTAGCAGCGTCTGCACACGCGGTACATTGCCCTCAATGCCTGCGGGGATGGTGACGGGCGTGGTGATGAGGTTCACCGTGGTTTGCTGCCCTTTGACGGAGAGAGCCTTTCCGTTAGCGTCACTTGCAAGCATGGCGTTCTCAGCGTTCTTTATTTCAATCTTCTTGAGGTCCTTGGCGGTTAGCTTGGGCAGGCTGTTCTGGTCGAAGGGCACACCGTTGAGCATCATCGTGGTCTTTCTCGGCACTTTCGCATTATTAGTGTTGTCGAAAGAGTAAGTGAAGAATTGCTCTTCGATGTGCGAGGCGCCATTGCTTTCTATCCACACACCCTCGCCAAGATTGACGCGGTAGTAGTCGCGATAACCCTTGCCCCACTTCTCGTGGGTTTTGTATTCCACTAACGGTTTAGACTCGTCGCTGAGTACTGTCTGCTGCACCTCGTCCGTTTTAACTTCAGGCGTAGCAAACGCCATGACGGCCAATGCGGCCACGGGGACGGCGAACGCTGCACGGAGCATACGCCATCGGTTGGATTTCTGTTGTTGCATCATGTTGATTCGTTGTTTGAGTGAACCGCGATTCAGGGTGTTGGCAAACAGCTGCAGACGGTTGCCGACAGCCTTGATCACGAGAAGTTGTTGATATTGCTTTGCATCGATGCCTTGACAGATGACGGCCTCGTCGGCCTCGTATTCGTGGATGGCCTTCAGTTCGCGGGCTAAGAGCCATGCAAAAGGATTGAACCACTGCACCACCTGCAACCCTTCGAGCAGCAGCACGTCCCACGAATGTCCCAGTCGGGCGTGAGCCTGCTCGTGGGTGAGGATGTTGCGGCGGTATTGTTCGTAGTCGCTGACGCTGATGGCTATCCAGTGCATAAAGCTGAACGGCGGGAACTCACCACCCTTCACGACGATGGTGTTGCCTTGAGAGTCGCGCAAGCGCAATCCTCCCTGTAAGCTGCGAATCAGCAAGACGCTGCGACGGATGAAGCACAGGAGGGCAATACATACACCTATTATATATATGAGGTCCACCGGACCCACCCCCAACAGACCCACCCCCTGCCCCTCCCTGTGAGGGAGGGGAGTAGTAACTCCATCCGCAGAATGTTGTTCCTGAGTGTATTCACTCCCCTCCCTCACAGGGAGGGGCAGGGGGTGGGTCTGGAGGTTGTTGAGGTTGTTGAGGTTGTTGAGCTTGTTGAGGTTGTTGAGCTTGTTGTGTGTCAAGGGGTTATCGCTTATCCTTATGTGCACCGCCGGCAGTACCAGCGACAGCACCACGATGCCGAGCAGCATGACGCGGTTGAAGCGGTGGAACGTCTCTCGGCTGAG
>CAMHHO010000025.1:0-32342 GCA_946184965.1 uncultured Prevotellaceae bacterium
ACCTTGGCCTTCTCGGCAATCTTGTTGCACTGCTTCACCAGGTCGCGGCGGCGCTCCTCGGTGGGCTGCGGAATGCCGAGGCGGATGACCTCGCCGTTGTTCTCGGGCGTGATGCCCACGTCGCTGTCCATGATGGCCTTCTCAATGTCGCGAATCTGCTTGCGGTCCCACGGCTTGATGGCGATGGTGCGGGCGTCGGGGGTCGTCACGGTTGCTACTTGGTTCAGGGGTACCCTGCTGCCGTAGGATTCCACCTTCACACCGTCGAGAATGGCCACGTTGGCACGGCCGGCGCGGATGCGGTTCAGCTCCTCTTCCAGGAACATGGCGGCCATTTCCATTCTCTCTTCACTCTTCTTCAAAGTCTCTTTTACGTCTATCATTTTTTTCTGCGTTTTAAGTTTTCTGCCCCAAAAGTAACGCTTTTCCCTGAAACTGCCAAGCGTTTTACATTTTTTTTATTTCTTTATTTTGCTATTCCAACGATTTTGCCTATCTTTGTGCGCAGAAAGACAGCAACCAAACAAAGAATCGTATGCAAATAAGCAAATACCTGCTGGCTAATGAGCGCGACTCACTCTGGGGCCTCACCGTCAGCACCGTTGGCTATGAGGACATCAAACCGGGAGACTCCTACCCCACCCGCGGCCACGCTGACGGATACTACTTCGAACTGGAGCGCGGACGCGAGCTCAACGAATACCAGCTGCTTTACCTCACCGAAGGTGAAGGCATATTCCACAGCGCCACCGTCCGCGAGGCGAAGCTGCGCGAGGGCGACCTCTGGCTGCTCTTCCCAGGCGAGTGGCACTCCTACCACCCCGACCCCAAGACCGGGTGGAATAGCTACTGGATAGGTTTCAAGGGGCGCAACATGGACGACCGCGTGCGCGCCGGCTTCCTCTCGCCGCAGAAGCCCGTCTACCACGTCGGCTTCAGCGATGAGATTGTGCGACTCTACAAGCAGGCATACGACACCGCCGTCATCGAGGCCGCCTACTCGCAGCAGCTAATGGCCGGCATCGTCAACCACCTCATCGGACTGATGTACTCACTGGAGCGCAACATCCAGCTGAGCCGCAACCAGACGCATGTTGATATGATAAGTAAGGCTCGCCTGCGCATACGCGAAGCCCTCGAAAGCAACCTCACCATCCAGCAGGTGGCCGAGGAGATGGGCGTCAGCTACTCCAACTTCCGCAAGCTCTTCAAGGAGCACACCGGCATTTCGCCGGCTATCTACCAGCAGGACCTGCGCCTACAGCGCGCCAAGGAGCTGCTGTCGACCACCGCTATGAGCGTAAAAGAAATAGCCTACCGACTCAACTTTGAGTCGCCAGACTATTTCTCAGCTAAGTTCAAGATCAAGACCGGACGCCGGCCAAGCGAACTCAGAACAGCAGAGAACGCTCCAGCCAGTAGATGAGGATGCCGGCGAGATAGCCCACGAAGGCTATCCACGTGATGCGCTTCATATACCAACCGAAGGTAATCTTCTCCAAACCCATGACCACTACGCCGGCGGCAGAGCCGATGATGAGCATCGAGCCGCCCACACCGGCGCAGTAGGCCAGCAGCTGCCAGAAGATGCCGTCGACGGCCATCGCTCCCTCGGCGGCCACGGGGTACATGCCCATACAGCCGGCCACGAGGGGCACGTTGTCGACAATCGACGAGAGCATGCCGATGATGCCGTTGATGACGTAGTAGTTGCCCGAGAAGGTCTCGTTCAGTCCCTCGCCGAGGGCTGTCAGCACGCCCACCTCCTGCAGCACGGCCACGGCCATCAGGATGCCGAGGAAGAACATGATGGTCGAAAGGTCAATCTTGGTCATGATGTCGCTCACGCGCTTGGCCATCGTGTCCTCTTCCGATGTGTTGTAATGGAAAATCTCTGTCACAGTCCACAGGATGCCGAGCACCAGCAGAATGCCCATGAACGGCGGCAGGTGGGTCAGCGTCTTAAAGATAGGTACGAAGCAGAGACCGCCCACACCGAGCCAGAAGATGATGTCGCGCTGCGTCTTCGTAAACTGGCTGACGTCGGCCTTCGGCAGGTTCTGCTCCTTGTCGAACTTCCCCTTCAGCGAGTACTGCAGGATGAACGCCGGCACGAGCATCGAGACGAGCGACGGGATGAAAATCTCGGTCAGCACGCCCTGCGTCGTAATGACGCCCTTGATCCACAGCATGATGGTCGTCACGTCGCCGATGGGCGAGAAGGCACCGCCCGCGTTGGCCGAGATGACGACGAGCGCGGCATAGATAAGCCGGTCCTCGCGGGCCTGCACCAGCTTGCGCAGCACCATAATCATCACGATGGAGGTGGTCAGGTTGTCGAGAATGGCCGACAGGAAGAACGTCATGAAGGCCATGCGCCACATCAGCTTGCGCTTCGACCGCGTCTTCATCGTGTCGCGCACGAAGTTAAAGCCGCCGTTCGAGTCAACAATCTCGACGATGGTCATGGCGCCCATCAGGAAGAACAGCGTCCCGGCGGCGTCGCCCAGGTGATGCTCGATGACCTCGGCAATGTGGTGAACCACGCCGCCGGCGGCCACGTCAGGATAATACGCGCCAGGCCCCATCATCAGGAGCGTCCAGCAGAGCACACACATCAGCAGGGCGATGGCCGCCTTGTTGATTTTCGTCACGCTCTCCAAGGCTATGCACAGATAGCCGATGCAGAAGACGGTGACAATCAGGATTGTTAATGTTGCCATATTGTATAAAGTAATTGAATTTCGCCGCAAAGGTAACACTTTCTTTCCGATAAATCAAAAATAAAGGTAAGAAAATCAAATTATCATATCGCCCCCGCCTTTTTATTACTACCTTTGCAAACGTAAACTTAAAACAGCTAATCACAACAAAACAAATATGGAACAGAAGAAGTATTTCTTTGCCGTAGACCTGGGGGCCACCAGCGGCCGCACCATTATCGGCAACATCACCGACGGACGCTTCTCGTTAGAGGAGGTGACGCGATTCCCCAACAACCTCATTGAGCAGGGGGGCCACTACTATTGGGACATCTACGCCCTCTACTTTGAAATCATCAAGGGACTGAAGGAAGTAGCCCGCCGCGGCCTGGAGATTACCTCCATCGGCATCGATACGTGGGGCGTCGACTTCGTCCTCATCGGCGACGACGGCGCTATATTAAGGAATCCGCGCGCATATCGCGATCCTATTACATTCGACGCGATGGACGACTACCTGCGCCACGTCGTGTCACGCAAGGAGGTCTACGACATCACGGGCATTCAGTTCCTTAACTTCAACAGCATCTTCCAGCTCTACGCCATGAAGCGCGAGGGCAACAGCGCCTTCCGCAACGCGCAGAAAATTCTTTTCGTCCCCGATGCCCTCTCGTGGATGCTCACCGGCAACGAGGTGTGCGAATATACTATCGCCTCGACCAGCCAGCTGCTCGACCCGCGCACCAAACAGCTCGACGAGCGCCTGCTTGCCTCGTTAGGGCTGACGCGCAGCAAGTTCGGCCGCATGGTGCAGCCGGGAACGGTCATCGGCGTGCTCACCGACGAGGTGCAGCGGCTGACGGGCCTCGGCGCCGTGCCTGTTGTTGCCGTCGCCGGCCATGATACAGGAGCTGCCGTGGCTGCCGTTCCTGCCAAGGACGAGCAGTTCGCCTACCTCTCAAGCGGCACGTGGAGCCTCATGGGCATAGAGACGAAGGATGCCATCATCAGCGACCTCTCCTACGAGCGCAACTTCACCAACGAAGGCGGCATCGAGGGCACCACCCGCTTCCTGAAGAACATCTGCGGCATGTGGCTCTACGAGCGCTGCCGACTGGAGTGGCCCGAGGAGGTGCAGAAACTGAGTCATCCCGAGCTGCAGGGGCAGGCTATGACGGTAGAGCCCTTCCGCTCGCTCATCAATCCCGACGACCAGATGTTCGCCGCCCCGACGTCGATGATTCAGGCTATCCAGCAGTACTGCCGCCAGACCGGTCAGCCCGTCCCCGAGACGCCCGCCGAAATCTGCCGCTGCATCTTCGACTCGCTGGCTCTGCGCTATCGTCAGGTCTTCACCTGGCTGCAGGAGTTTGCCCCGTTCCAGCTCGACGTGCTCCACATCATCGGCGGCGGCTCGCTCAACAAGTATCTCAACCAGTTCACGGCCAACTCTACTGGTGCCACCGTCCTCGCCGGCCCGCAGGAGTGCACCGCCCTCGGCAACATCATGCTGCAGGCCAAGGCCGCCGGTCTGGTCAGCGACATCTGGCAGATGCGCCAGATCATTGCCGACTCCCTCGACCTCATCCGCTACGAACCGCAGGACAAGGCCCAGTGGGATGCTGCCTACGAGAAGTATATGACCATAACAAGCAAGCAATAAAAGAAACAATTATTACCTATAACAAATTTCCACGATGAAAGCAAATCTCATTGAACAGGCTTATGCCGTAGCCAAAGAGCGCTACGCAGCCATTGGCGTCGACACCGACGCAGTACTTGACCAGCTCCAGAAGCAGCAGCTCTCACTCCACTGCTGGCAGACCGACGACGTAGTCGGCTTCGAGCGCAACGAGGCCCTCTCGGGCGGTATCCAGACCACCGGTAACTACCCCGGCCGCGCCCGCACCATCGACGAGGTGCGCCAGGACATTGAGTTCGTCAAGACCCTCCTCGGCGGCAACCACCGTCTGAACCTCCACGAGATCTACGGCGACTTCGGCGGCAAGTTCGTCGACCGCGACCAGTGCGGCGTCGAGCACTTCCAGAGCTGGATTGACTGGGCCAAGGAGAACAACATGAAGCTCGACTTCAACAGCACGTCGTTCTCGCACCCGAAGAGTGGCGACCTCACGCTGGCCAACCCCGACAAGTCGATTCGCGACTTCTGGATTGAGCACACCAAGCGCTGTCGCCGCATTGCCGACGCCATGGGTAAGGCTCAGGGCGACCCCTGTATCATGAACATCTGGGTACACGACGGTATGAAGGACATCCCCGTACAGCGCAAGAAGTACCGCGAGCTGCTCGCCGCCTCGCTCGACGAGATCATGGAGGAGAAGCTCGACGGCGTGAAGAACTGCTTCGAGGCCAAGCTCTTCGGCATCGGACTGGAGAGCTATACCGTCGGCTCGCACGACTTCTACACCGCCTACTGCGCTACCCGCAAGTACATCTACACCCTCGACACCGGCCACTACGAGCCCACAGAGAACGTCTCTGACTTCGTCTCGACCCTGCTGATGTACGTGCCCGAGCTGATGCTCCACGTCAGCCGCCCGGTGCGCTGGGACTCCGACCACGTGACCATCATGAACGACCAGACGCTCGACCTCTTCAAGGAGCTCGTCCGCAGCGACGCCCTCGACCGTGCACACGTCGGTCTCGACTACTTCGATGCCTCCATCAACCGCATCGGTGCCTACATCATCGGCAGCCGCGCCACGCAGAAGTGCATCCTGCAGGCCATGCTCGAGCCGAAGCAGAAGCTGCGCGAGTATGAGGACAACGGCCAGTACTTCGAGCGCCTCGCCCTGATGGAGGAGGCCAAGTCGATGCCGTTCGGCGCCGTCTACGACTACTTCAACCTGAAGAACAACGTCCCCGTCGGCGAGGAGTTCATCGCCTGCATCCAGCAGTACGAGAAGGACGTCACGTCGAAGCGATAAACACAGACTTGCCATGAGAAAACTGCTGTCAGTCATTCTCTGGTCAGCCCTAATGATAGTCAGCATGCCCCTCTCCACGAAGGCGGGGCGTGCTGACTATCGCGTTATACCGCTGCCCAAAAGCATACAGACGGACACCACCAAGGTGTTCACCCTGCAGTCGGGCATGGCCATCGCCTATGATGCCAGTAACCCGGAAATAGCCCGCACGTCACAGATGCTCTGCCAGTGGGTAGAGCAACAGACAGGCCTACTGCTGCAACTGGAGCCTTCAGCCAAGAAAGCCGCCGTCCGCCTTGCCGTCAGCACTGCCAAGAAAGGCGTCAGCACTTCACCCGTCGACAGCTACTCGCTGACCGTCGGCAAGGCCGGCATCACCATCACCGCTGCCGAACCCATCGGCATATTCCGTGGTGTGCAGACCCTGCGCAAGAGCCTGCCATCGGCAGGAGGCCCCGTCGAGCTGCCCTTCGTCACCATCGCCGACGAGCCGCGCTTCAGCTATCGCGGCGTCCACCTCGACTGCGCCCGCCACTACTTCCCAGTCGCCGTCGTCAAGCAATATCTCGACCTGCTGGCCCTGCACGGCTGCAACCAGCTCCACTGGCACATCACCGACGACCAGGGATGGCGTTTCGAAGTGAAGGCGCTGCCCGACCTCGCCGCCAAGGGCAGCATCCGCCAGCAGACGGTCATAGGCCGTAACACGGGACTCTACGACGGACAGCCCTACGGCGGCTACTACACGCAGGACGAGTGCCGCGAGATTGTCCGTTACGCTGCCGAGCGCTATATCAACGTCATCCCCGAAATCGACCTGCCCGGCCACATGCAGGCTGCCCTCCACGTCTATCCGAACCTCGGCTGCACGGGCGGTCCCTACCCCGTCTGGCAGGTGTGGGGTGTCAGCGAAGACGTGCTCTGTGGCGGCAATCCCGACGTGCTGACGTTCATCAAGACCTTCCTCGGCGAGCTCTGCGACGTCTTCCCCTCCCGGCTTATCCACATCGGCGGCGACGAGTGCCCCAAGGTGCGCTGGAAGAACTGCGCGAAGTGCCAGGCCAAGATCCGTGAACTGCAACTGAAGGACGACGGCAAGCACAGCCTGGAAAACCAGCTGCAGAGCTACATCAACCACGAGGTGGAGAAGTTCCTCACCAGTCGGGGCCGCAACCTCATCGGCTGGGACGAGACCTTGGAGGGCGGACTCACTGAGGGTGCCGTCGTCATGTCGTGGCGGGGTGTCAACGGCGGCATCGAGGCCGCCCGTCAGCATCACCGCGTCATCATGACGCCCACCGACTACTGCTACATCGACTACTACCAGCTGAAGGACACTTGGAACCTGCCCCTCGGCATTGGCGGCTACGTGCCTGCCAGCAAGGTTTACTCGTTCGAGCCGCTCGTGCCCGGCAAGCTCACTGAGGAGGAACAGCAGTACATCCTCGGCCCGCAGGTCAACCTCTGGACGGAGTACATCGCCGCTCCCGAGCATCTCTTTTTCATGCTCCTGCCGCGTCTCGATGCCATCAGCGAGGTGCAGTGGTGCCAGCCCGGGCAGAAGGACTTCGACGACTTCAAGCGCCGTCTGCCACGCATGATGCAACTCTACGACCGCCTCCACGTCAGCTACTGCCGCAAGGTGGAGTAGAGGCGCCTCCTCGCAGTTACGAGGCGCCACCTCGCAATCATGAGGCGCCGCCTCAGGCGACGGACAGCTAAGGCAAAACATTTTACAACGAAAAAGCGTAATACAAATTAAAACCAAACAACAATGGAAATCATCATCGGACTAATCATCATTGCCATCGGCGCGTTCTGCCAAAGTTCGTGCTACGTACCTATCAACAAAATAAAAGACTGGTCGTGGGAGTCGTACTGGATTGTGCAGGGCGTCTTCGCCTGGCTTGTACTGCCGTTCCTCGGCGCACTGCTGGCCGTTCCTGCCGGACAGTCGCTGTTCGGGCTGTTTGCCTCGACACCGTCGTTCAACCTGTGGATGACCATCTTCTTCGGCATACTCTGGGGCGTCGGCGGCCTGACATTCGGCCTGTCAATGCGCTACCTCGGCGTTGCCCTCGGACAGTCGATAGCCCTCGGCACCTGTGCCGCTCTGGGTACCATCATGGGCCCCGTGCTGCTCAACATCTTCTTCCCTGAGCTCGACGCACTCTCGAAGCTGACGTTCGCCGTCATTCTGGGCGTGGTAGTCACGCTCGTCGGCATTGCCATCATTGGTGTGGCAGGCTCGATGAAGGCTGCTTCGCTGAGCGAGGAGGAGAAGAAGGCTGCCGTCAAGGACTTCAACTTCCCCAAGGGTCTGGCCATCGCCCTGCTGGCCGGCTTCATGAGCGGCTGTTTCAACGTGGGCTTGGAGTTTGGCAAGGACATCAACTTCGGCGAACTGACCGACCCGATGTTCCGCACGTTGCCCGCTACATTCCTCGTGACACTGGGCGGCTTCGTGACCAACGCCATCTACTGTTTCTACCAGAACCAGAAGAACAAGACGTGGGGCGACTATGCCAAGAAGTCGGTGTGGGGCAACAACCTGCTCTTCTGCCTGCTGGCCGGTGCGCTGTGGTACTCGCAGTTCTTCGGACTGTCGCTGGGCCGCTCATTCTTCGAGACCGGCGGCACGATGGACACCCTGTCGTTCTGCATCCTGATGGCGCTGAACGTGGTATTCTCCAACGTCTGGGGCATCATCCTGAAGGAGTGGAAGGGCTGCTCGCAGAAGACCATCACCGTGCTTATCTGCGGCATCATCGTCCTCATCGTCTCCAGCTTCCTGCCGCAACTTATCGGGTAGGACGCAGGAAGTGAAGGCCTGCTATGACCAGAAGCTCTATGATATAGGCTATCAGATAACTGTACCAGAGATAAGCGGGGGCATAGCGGGCCATCACCCACAAAACAGGGATGACGGTCAGCGAGAGTGCAAACGAGATGAACAGCGCCATGCTGTGGTGCTTGTAGAGCTTGTAGACGATCATCATCACGTAGATGTAGCAGAACGGAATAAAGCTGAGGGCGAAAATACGCAGTGCGTGAACGGTCTCGGCAGTGTACTCCGGGTTGTCGGCCCCGAAGAGAGCTGCAATGGATTGCGGGACAATCCAGACAATCAGACACGTGACGGCCATCGCTACGGTAATGAAGCGGAAGGCCTTCCTGATGACCATCCTGACGCCCTCGGTATCGCCTTTGCCCACTTGAATGGCTCCCAAAGACTGCAGCGTCTGACACGTGCCGCTGAGGAAGAGGTTATATACCTGCAACAGATTCATGCAAACGGCGAATGCAAAGATGCCCACACGTCCCAGCGTGTTGGTAACGATGGTATTGGCGGAGAGCAGCAGTAGCGTGAGCGAGATTGAGGCAATGGCCAGAGGGGCACCTTGTGAGACGATGCGCCGCCAGGATACGGTCAGGTTGACAAAAGAGAGGTCGAGCTTGAGGCGCGAAGGCTTCCGCCAGTGGGTCAAAAGGATGGCAATACCTATGACATGGCCGACGATGGTTGCCGACGACGATCCGGCGATACCCCACCCGCACCACTGGATGAACACAATATCGAGGAAGAGGTTGGCGGCGTTGTCGACGATGACGGCCAGGGACACCAGCTTCGGCTGGCCGTCAACGCCAACCATCGTCGAGAGTCCCCACATCAGGATAAACGCCGGATTGCCAAGCAGCAGAATCTGCATATAGTCCTCGGCCAGAGGCAGAATCTGTTCGTTACGGCAGAGCAGCCGTGCCGTCTCGTCGGGGAATACCATACCACCAACTATAGCCAGCAGCACGCCCAGGCCGGCGCTCAGCGTCAGGGCACGGGTGAAGAACTGCCGTGCCTCGGTAAGGTTACCCTTGCCCAAGGCATAGCCCACCAACATGCCCGCACCGGCATTGATAAGCAAGTGGAGTGTGAAGATGAACTGGTTGATGGGCTTCGAGAGGTTGATGGCACTCACACCGTCGGCATTGATAAGGTTACCGACAATGATGCCATCAACCACATTGCCCAAACAGCCTGACAGGGCTACGAGGATGTAGGCCCAGAGGTAGTTGTAGAACTGTTTGTTAATATTTTCCATATCCGTTTACTCGAAGAAGCCGAAGCCGCCGATGGCGGTCAGCATGCGCTCGACGTAGTCCCAGGAGGTGGGGCTCCAGGCAAAGCCAAGGCGGTAGAGCACCTGCGTGGTGTAGTCGTTGTCGCGGCTGACGTCAGTGGTCTTCTGTCCGTGAGCCATGTCCTGATAAGCCAGGAGCGCAGCCATCTGGCGGGCCTTCTGCGGATCGTTCTTGGCCTGCTCCATAGCCTCGGCAAACTCCTCCTGCTCGACGAAGCGGATGCCGCCCGTGACAGTGGTCAGTCCTGTAAGCACGTCGCCCAGGAACTGGCTGTGGATGTTGTAAGGATGGAACACGGTGCAGTCGGCCGGCGTTGTAGCCAAGAGCACAATGGCCTGACTCACCTCGTTGATGGGCGAGAACTCCACACGCTTGTTGCGCATGGCGTAAGGACAACAGCCTAACATATTATAGACCTTGATGCGGCCCATAAAGGAGTTGGTCGAGAAATTGGCCTGGAACTCGCCGTCGGTGGAGCGGGCAGCGAGGTTGCCCACGCGCATGATCTTCGCACTGAGGCCGTGCAGGGCAACGGCGTCGAGAATGAGCCGCTCGGCCATAAACTTCGAGTAGATGTACTTGTTGCCGAGATACTGGCCCATAAAGAGGCGCTGTTCGGTAAAGATGTCGTCCTTCGCCTCGCCTGCCCATAAGCCACGGGTACTGGCGGTGGAGATATGGATGAGCTTGGTACCTGTCTTGATGCAGAAGTCGACGCAGCGCTTGGCACCGCCGATGTTCACGTCCTCAATCTCCGTTCCCTCTGAGAAGTGCTTGACGACGGCGGCACAGTTGAAGACGGTCTCGATGGGTAAACCATCGAGCACACTGACAAGGTCAGCGGTGACGTCGCCAAGGACGACGTGCAGCCGCTGGCCGAACAGTTCCTTGAAGGACTTCGAGAAATAGTAGAACAACAGGGTGCGCAGGCGGCTCTCGGCCTTCTCCTGGGTCTTGCCGCGGACGAGGCAGTAGATATTGTCGGCATCAGAGTCGATAAGCTCGCGCAGGATGTGGATGCCCAGATAGCCAGTAGCGCCGGTTATCAACACGTTGCCTAACTGCTGGCGCTTGCCTGCGCGGAAGATGTCCAGAGCATTGCGCTGCAGGAGGTTGTTGATGGCGGTGTAGTCGAAGGAGGTGACGGGGTCGGGAGCACCCGACGATGAACCGTCGGGAACGGCAGTACCGGTGACAAGGGCGGCGAGCTTGCGGGGCGTCGGGTTGGCGAATACCTCACCATAGGAGACGTGGAGTCCGGCCTTGTCGGCCTCGATGATGACACGGGTGACGACAAGCGACGTACCGCCCAGCTCGAAGAAATTGTCGGTAGCTCCTACCCTATCCAGCTGAAGGATGCCGGCAAAGATGTCGCAGAAGGCACGCTCAGTGTCGTTCTGCGGTGCCTCGTAGTCGCCACTGATGGCCAACTGCGGTTCGGGCAGAGCCTTGACGTCGGTCTTGCCGTTGGGCGTCATCGGCATCTTCTCCAGTTGCAGGTAGGCCGTCGGAACCATATACTGCGTGAGACTCTTGCTGATTTCCTCCTTCAGAGCAGTCGGCGCAATCTCACGGCTGGCAGTATAATAGGCACAGAGGTGTTCCTTCCCGCTGAGTTTGCGGATGAGGATGACTACCTTCTCCATGCCGTCCACCTTGAGCATCACGTTTTCAATCTCGCCCAGTTCAATGCGCAGACCGCGCAGCTTGATCTGGTGGTCGGTACGCCCGAGGATGACGACATTGCCGTCGGGCAGCCACTTGGCATAGTCGCCTGACTTGTAGATGCGCTCACCGTGATAGTCAACGAAACGCTCACGCGTCATCTCGTCGAGGTTGTTATAACCACGGGCCACACCGCGACCGCCGATGTAGAGTTCGCCAACTACGCCTACGGGCAGCTCGTTGCCGTCGCTGTCGACGATGAACTCCTTGACATTCAGCTGGGGCTTGCCTACGGTGACGACCTCGGCATCGGTCAGTTCGGCGTTGTTGGAGGCTACGGTGATTTCCGTCGGGCCATAGCAGTTGAAGATGCGGGCTTTGGTGACGCTTCGCATCTGCGAGAGCAGGGCATCGCTGAACTTCTCACCGCCGGCACGGCAAATCTTGACCTGACTGATGGCCTGGCAGAAGTCTTCACTGGTGAGCCACGTCTGCCAACGTGAGGGAGTACCGCTCACCATATTGATGTGCTGGTCCTTGATAAGCTGAGCAAGGTCGAGCGGGTTGTTAGCCTGCTCCTCGGTGGCCACGATGAGGGTTTTGCCGTTGTAGAGGGCCATACCGATGTCCTGCAGGGCGGCATCGAATGAAATGGTAGTCACGCTGAGCACGCGGTCGGCATCGGTCAGCACGGCGTTGGCAAAGACATTGGCAGGGTGGCCGTAGAGATAATTGCAAATACCGGCGTGGCGAAGCATTACGCCCTTGGGGCGTCCGGTGGAGCCACTGGTGTAGATGAGATAGGCCAAAGCCTCACTTCCGAAATCCCCTCCTAAGGAGAGGGGAGCAGACAATTCAGTAGCAAGGAGCTCCTCAGCCAGCTCGGGCGTGATAATCATCTTGGCCTCGCTGTCCTCAAGGATAAGCTTCACACGGTCCTCGGGATAGTCCGGATCGCAGGGAATATAGGCGGCACCAGATTTCAGCACGCCGAACATCGAGAGGATGAGACGGCTGGTGCGTGGCAGCAACAGGGCAACGCGGTCGCCCTCCTGAACGCCACGCTGGCGCAGGCCGTTGGCGATGCGGTTGGTAGCCTCGTCCATCTCACGATAGGTGTACTTGGCGTCACAGGCGACCAGAGCTTCGTGGTCGGGCTGCGACTTGGCAAAGTGGGTAATGCAGTCGTGGAAGAACTTGAAGGGCGCATCGCCCGTGGCCGTCTGGCGAAGGCGTGAGAGTTCCTCCTCTTGCTTTTGGCTGACGATAGAGAGCTGGCGCACCTTGTTCTCAGGCTGTTGTATCATCCGCCCGACGACAGCCACGATGCTCTCGGCCAGGGCATTGCCCAAACGGTCGGAGTAGAGGGAATCGTCGTACTGGACAACCACGCCACGCGACTCAATCTTAATGTTAATCTTGAACTTCGGCACGTTCAACTCCAGCAGTTCCTGGCTGATGGGCTGTCCGCCTACGGTGTACTGCGACAGCACGCCCACCTGATAGGCATAGGCGATGGCAGGACGGAAACCGTAATCGGTGGCGATGCGGGCGAAGGGGTAGTCCTCGTGGCGTAGCGTCTCGTCGAAAGTATTGCTGGTCTGACGGAGGAAGTCAGCCACCGTCACGTCATCAATGCTGAGACCGAGAGCGAGGGTGTTGACGAACATACCGACGGTGTCGGCAATCTTCAGGTTCGAACGGCCACTGCTGACGGTACAAAGATAGACGTCGCGGTTGTTGGTGTAGCGGCTGACAACGTATGACGTGGCAGCGAGGAACAGATGGGCGGGGGTGATGTCGCGCTTGCGGCAGAAAGCGGTGAGGGCAGCGACAGTGTCGCTGCAAAGCGGACAGACGGCCTCGCCGATGAAGCCCTGAGCATCGGTCTTGGGGAGGTCGGCGGGAATCTCGCTGGCGCCTTCACACGTTTGTAACTTCTCGGCGAAGAACTGCTGGGAGGCGCGGAACTGGTCGCTGTCCTCGGCTTTCTGCTGGTCGGCGACGAAGTCGAGGTAGGTGTAGGACTCGTTCTCGACGGCAGAGCCATCGAGCGCACTGTTGAGCTGGCGGATGAAGAGGTCGGCAGAGCCGCCGTCGAACACCAAGTGGTGAACGTCCATCAGAAGATGGACGGCGGTGGCTGTCTTGACAACCTCGAAGCGATAGAGCGGCGGCTTCTGCAGGTTGAAGGGACGCACAAACTCATTCTTATAGGCAGCCAGTGCCTCATCGGTCATCTCAGTGATGGGCACCTCGACAGGCACGCTGTCAGCCAAGGTCTGCACGATGGTGTCGCCCTCGGTAGCAAAGTGGATACTCAGTTCCGGATGAGCCTCCACGACCTGCTTCACGACATCGGCCAAACGCTGAGCCTCTATCCCAGTCGGGAAGGTGAGCAGATAGGGGATGTTGTAGATGGTCGACGTGGGATTCTTCAGACATTCGAAGTAGACGCCGGTCTGGGCGTAGCTGAGGGGGGCGGTTTGGGGGGCTTGGGCTGTCTGGGCGGTTTGGGCAGTCGGGGACGCCTGGGGCTGCATCAGACTCTTCAGGATTTCGTTCTCGATGCTCTGCAGAGTGCCAGTCTTGACCAGCGACTTCGAGTCGAGGGCCACGCCGTAGCGCTTGTTCACCAAGACGGCGAGGCGGATGGCGGAGATGGATGTCAGCCCGGCATAGCCGAGGACGGTGGTGATGCCGAAGTCGGTATTGTTGACGATGCCGGCTATCATCTCGTGAAGCTCTTGCTCCAAGACATTCAGCGGGGCTTGTTCCGTATGCTGCGACACTGTCGCAGCACAGCGGACAGGCTTAGGCAGGGCGCGCTTGTTCACCTTCTGATTCTGGTTCAGGGGGATCGTGTCAATCTGCATCGTCACGGCGGGCACCATATAGGGCGGTTTCTGGTCGAGGATGAAGTTGTTCAGAGCCTCGATGTCCACCTGCTGGTCGCTGACGACATAGGCAGCCACGAACTTTCCGTTTCCACCCTCCTCGTCGAAGGCCTGCACGGTGGCGTCCTTGATGCCGGGGAACTCGCGGATGACGGCCTCGACCTCTTTCAGTTCAATGCGGAAGCCGCGGATTTTCACCTGTCCGTCGCGACGGCCCACAAACTGAATGTCGCCGGAGGGCAGGTAGCGGACGATGTCACCCGTGCGGTAGCAGCGGGCGTATTTCTCGTTTCCTTTGTTAAAGGGATTGCTGATAAACACCTCAGCCGTCTTCTCAGGGCGGTTCAGGTAGCCACGGCTTACCTGCGGGCCGCTCACCCACAGTTCGCCGGCAGCACCAACGGGCAGACGGTAGCCCTGCGGGTCGACGACATAGAGCCGAACATTGTCGAGTGCCTTGCCGATGGGAATTTCCTTCATCTTCTTTGCCACGTGATATCTGGTGATGAGGACGGTCGTCTCCGTCGGTCCATAGACATTATAGAACTGATAGCCCTCTGGCGGCGTGATGGCTGCCAATTTCTCTCCGCCCGTCGAAAGGAACTTCAGCGAGTGGTTCTCGATGTTGGAGGCAAACTGATAGCCCACCTGCGTCGTCATAAACGAGTGGGTGATATTGTTCTGCTCGAAGTAGTCGTTCAAGGCCATCAGATCAAGGCGCAGCTCCTCAGGAACGATATGTACGCAGGCACCGCAAGTCAGGGCGGGGTACATATCCATCATACAGGCATCAAAGCCGTAGCTGGCATAGGCGGCCACGCTGCTCTCAGGCTTGAGACCGTAGAAACGCTGGTACCAGTGGCAGAAGCAGACGAGGTTGCCGTGCGTGAGCTGGCAGCCCTTGGGTACGCCCGTGGAGCCAGAGGTATAGAGGAGGATGAAGAGGCTCTCTGGCGTTGGTTCGCTTTGCTGCAACAGTGTTGCAGCATAGGTGGACAGGTTGCTCGTCAGGAGGACTTCACCCTGGTACTCATCGACGATGGGGCGCAGTTCTTCATCGGCAATGAGCAGCTTCGCACTGGCATCCTGCATCATAAAGTTCAGACGCTCTGCGGGGTAGCTGGGGTCGAGCGGCTGATAGGCGCAGCCGGCCTTCAGCACGCCGAGCGAGGCGATGGGCATCCACTCACAGCGGGGAATAAGCACAGAGACGACATCCTCAGCTTTGAGACCCTTTGAGGCGATATAGGCGGCGATGCGGTCGCTCATCTCATCGACCTCCGCATACGTGAACCTCTTTTCTTTATAAACCACGGCCACATTGTCGGGCGTATCCTTAGCCTGACGGCGGAACAGCGAGACGATGGTCTGCGTATCGTCGTAGTCGACGTCGGTCTGGTTAAAGCTGTCAAGTAGTTCTACCTGTGACGGTGTGGCAATGCTGATATCGCGCAGGAGCTCCTGCGTCAGCAGTCCTTCCACCACGGCCTCATAGCTCTCCAGGAACTGTGCTATCAGTTCCTCCGAATACTCATTGCTGCGATACTCAGCCTTGACCTGATAATGGCCGTCGCGGATAAATGCCTTCAGGTAGAGCGGCGCATCGAGGGTACTGTTGCCGATGCGCTCCACCTGCATAGGCTTGTCGCCCATCGTGTCGTCGGAGAACAGACCGGCATGCCATGCGAACATCGAGTTGCTCTGCGGTTTCAGGTCTTCCATCAGGTCGCTGAAGGAATAGACATCGTGCTGGCGACAACCACCCATCTGTTCCTGACCGGCACGCAGAAAGTCGAGCACGGTCGTGTCTTTGGTAAACTTGGCATAGACGGGCAGTGTCTTGACGAACATTCCCACGGTGCGGCTCAGGCGCTTGTCCTGACGGCCGTTAAACACCGTCGTGAACAGCGACTCCTGCTCGTTGTTGAACTTCGCCAGCAACAAGGCGTAGGCCTGCGTGAACAGCGTGCTCTTGAAGATGCCGTTCGACTTGCAGAAGGCATCGACAGAGTCGATGCTTACGCTTAAGGTGCGTAGCAGGGAGGACTCGGCGGGCACGGTCTCCTCACGATCGGGAATCAGCGGGGTGTACACATCGCCGCAGTCGAAGTTCTTGGCATACCACTCCTTGGCTTCGGCGAAGGCTGGCGTCTGGCGCTCTGCCTCTTCGTTGGCGGCCACCTCGGCCAGCGTCAGCTCCTCTGGTTCGAGGGTCACGCCGTGATAGGCTTTATCGATGTCGTTCAGCATCAGCTGCATCGACGTTCCGTCGACGATGATATGGTGATAGTCGATGAACAGATAGTATTGCTTAGCATCACGCAACAAGCGGATGCGGAACAGACGGTCGTTGTAGATATCGAAGGGCGCGACGAGCGTGGGCTTCACGGCCTCGATGTCGTCGATGAGCTCGACAGCGATGGTAAAACCGCCGTCTGCAGTAACTGCCTGGAAAGGCTCGCCGTTGTCATCAAGGGCGATGCGGGTGAACAGCGTAGGATGGGCGGCGACAGCCGACTCGATGGCACGGCAGAGGCGGTCGCCGTTGAGGCTGCCATCCAGCATATATAGATAAGGTAGGTTGTAACAGACCTCTCCCTGATGGTTGACACATTCCACGTAAAGGCCGTACTGGGTTTTCGATAGAGGTGTTTTAGTTGTCATATCTCTTAGTTTTGGTTATTCTTTGCTTACCATTTAGTAGAAAAGATTCTAGGCGACACGTTCAGTGATATCCATCCCCAGCGCAGGCTGCCGTCGTTGGAGGCGCGCTTCAGGCGCTCCATCGTCTCAGTGCCTGTCATATAGGAGTAAGCCATTGAGAGCGAGGCGTCCTTCATCAGTTGGTAGGAGGCTCGCAGCTCAATCTCGTGGCCGAGCGTCATGTCTATCTGGTGCAGTTTGGTGGCCGTAGCCAGATAATGGTAGTCGAGTCCTATCTTCAACCCCTTCAGAGGCTTGACATAGCCGCCGACGAAAGCATTCTGCAGACCGGGCGTGAAGCCGTTGACATAGGTGCTGACGTAGAAGAAGTCCATAGCCCCATAGAACTGATGGTGAGAGCCGTATATGGGGTTGAAGCCCCTGATGACATCGTGTCGCGTCAGGCCAATGCCGCCCTTTTTGGGCACGGCGAAGTACTCGTCACCACTCAGGTAGTCGAAACCGGCCTCAAAGCCATAGGCCGGACTTGGTTTCAGCGTGGCCTTCACGCTGGCCATCCAGGCCTTGATTTTAATACCATCCTCGTCGTGGCCGCCTTGGTTGTAGTACGATGCTTCTGCCGACCACAGACCGGGATTGTACTTCACGTAGGCACCGACAATCTGCTGCCACTCAGTACGTTCGTCCCCGGCACCCTTATCGCCTGCCTGCAAGCCGATGTTCATAAACAGCAGCGATGCTCCCAGCGGCACATTGGCAAAGTCATAGTGGTACCAGCCTGTCTGCATCGACTTGTAAGGCTGTGCGCCGCCGCTGTAATAGTCGCTGCCGCTGTTCATGTTCTCAGCATTCTGGTTATAGGCCAGAATGGCATGAGCCTTATGGCCATGACCTTCGTAGCCAAACTTCAACGCGTCGTGCGACAGCGCGGCCATCGCCCAGTCGTTGGGACCGATGATACGCTCGTCGTCGTAGGCCAGGGCTTGCCGGCCAGCCTGAACAAAGAGACCGTTCTTGGCGTTCAGTCTGGCCCAAGCTTCAAAGACGTTGATGTTGCTGCCTTTGTCCCCCCAGACGCCCGAGTGCTGAATGCTCATCCTGGTCTCGAGATTGGGGCGCTGATAGTCAATCAGCAGTCTGGCACGTCCTAAGAGGAAGTTCGACTTGTCGCCACTCGTCTCTTCATCATTGGTTTGCGGCAGTCCGCCATTGCGAATCTCACCACGGGCCATAAACTGCAGGTCAGTGGTCAGCCGGTTCTCCTCCTCTTGGCCAGTAGCGCCAAGAGACAATGACAGCAGTCCCGCCATGCACAGGAGCCTGATGGGTGAAACGCGGATAGTAACCATAGCGGTTTACTCAAAGTCGAAAAGGTCGATGAATCCTGTCAGCTTGAACACGTTCTTGATATCATCGTTCACGTTGCGCAGCGTCACCTTACTGCCGCCGGCCTTGGCGCCTTTCAGGATGCCGAGCAGGATGCGCAGACCACTGGAGGCGATATACTCCAGTCCCTCGCACTCTATGACGACGTCACGCCCGTCGCTCTTATACAGCGGCTGCAGCGCCTTTTCCGCCTCTAAGGCAGCGGCGGTGTCCATTTCTCCTTCCAACGTGGCAATCAGTTTGCCGTTAAGTTCTTCAATTGTAGTCTTCATAATGGTATAGTTAATTGTTTTGGATTGTCTTTTTCAGCGTGAGGATGTTCCTGCCGTCCACACGCTCATAGTTGATGCTGTCCATCAGCCGCCTCACCAAGAGGATGCCAAGACCGCCGATGGGACGGTCTTCAGCCGACAGCGTGGTGTCGGCCTTCGCAGCTTCCGTGGGGTCGAAGGCAACGCCCGTGTCGCTGATAATGAATTTCACCTGCTGCCCGTCTGACTTGACCTCAATGGTAACGTCGCCCTCCGTTCCAGCCGGATAGGCATACTCCATCACGTTGACGACAGCCTCCTCGACAGCCAGGCGGATTTCACCGGCCTGCTTGGCGTTCAGTGGCAGCCTGCCCGTCACGTCCTTGACGAACGTGCTCAGCTGCGCCACCTGCCGCGAGTCGTTTTTCAGCGTCAGCGATTCGTCCAGAACAACCTTCTCAACCTTCGGAGTATAGTGTATGGCGAGCATCGTCAGGTCGTCGCTCTGCTCGTATTCCTCCACAAATTCGGCCACCGCATCGGTTACCTTCTGCAGAAGTGCCTGCGGCATTTCCTCGCCTTCCTGCAGAACGGCGTGCAGCCGGTCTAAGCCAAACTGCTTGTGCTGGCTATTCATGGCCTCGGTCAGTCCGTCGGTATATAAGAATAAGGTGGAGCCTGGAGGAACAAGACACTCGTAAGCCATGTACTTGACATCCTCGAACACGCCGAGCGGCAGGTTCGGCTTACGGTCTTCGGGCATCAAATCGTGGCCGACTATCAAGATGGGCTTGTCGTGGCCGGCATTGCAGTAGCGGAGCCGCCCAGTGGGCAGGTCGAGCACGCCGATGAAGAACGTGACGAACATGCTGGACTCATTGCCATGACAACACGCCTCATTGATATTCTGCATGATACGCGCAGGGTTGTTCTCATGGGCAGAGGCCGAACGGAACAGCGAATGAGTGACAGCCATCAGCATGGCCGAGGGCACACCCTTGCCGCTGACGTCGCCGATGCAGAAGAACAGCTTCTCGTCGCGGATGAAGAAGTCGAAGAGGTCGCCGCCCACCTCACGCGCCGGTGCCAGCAACCCATAGATGTCGACATCGTCGCGTGTGACGCTGTTCTCACGAGGCAGCATCTGCGTCTGTATCTCACTTGCTATGCGCAGCTCACTGCCTATCCGTTCCTGCTCCAGCGACTGCTTCATCAGTTTCTTCTCGTTGCGGGCAAAACTGTAGATCATGTACAGCAGAATGCCAAATGCCAGCAGCGAGAGCAGCAGCAAGCGGAGGCGCAGCTGCAGAAGCGGACCGTAGACCTCGTCATCGTAGCACACAACGGCCAGCAGCCAGTGGGGCTTGCCTTTCAGATTGGCGTAGAAGATTGTACCGTCGCGCTTGTCGGTGTCGAAGTATAACATCGTGGTCCGCCCGTTGCTGCTTTTCTCGCGAGCCACCGTACTGTCGTTGATAAGGCTGATGATGGCATCCGACTCCTCCCTGCTGACACGGCTATCGGAAGGACGGATAATCGGCCGGCCGTCTTCAGTAAGCAGCATGACGAACGACGACGGATAGAGGTGGCGGTGGTCGATGGTGTCCCTCAGCCAGTTCAATGCCACGTCGACACACACCACGCCGGCCAGGCTCTGACGCTTGTCATAAATAGGCTTGGTGTAGGAAATAACCGATGTCTGCGCCCCAGCAGTGTCCTCGTAGGGCTCTATCCACAAAGCATCGTTGGCAGCGATGGCCTGTTGGTAGAAAACGCTTGTCGTGTAGTCGTGCTCGGGGCCGCCTATCTGGCGCTTCACGATGCTGTCGCCACTCTTCTGGGCATACGGTTCGTACAGCCGTCCCTTGGCAGGGTAGTAATCGGGCACGAATGCCAGTGCTCCGCCCTGCAGGAAGCGGCTGAGGTGAATCATGCGCCCGATGGACTGCGCCACAGAGTCGGGGTGCGTCAGGTTCTCACAGATTTCCCAGACGTGGTTCTTCAGGTCGTCCTCGGCTGAGTTGAGCCTGCTCTTAATCAGGATGGCTTTCAGCGTCAGTTCGCTCTCAGCGCGCTTCTCCAATTGCTCTTCCATCAGGGAGTGCGTAGAGTAATATTGTGCTGCGGAAAGAATCTCCAACAGCACTGCTGCCAGCACGATGATAAGCAGTCCGGTGCGTTTCCTTAGCCAAGTCCTCATAAGGCTCAGTCAGTGTGGAGGTCTATTTCCTTGAAATGATACCAAGCTTCGTGGCGCGCAGGAACTCGATGATATGACGGATCTCCGGACCGTCGGGCACCTGCTCCACGATCTGGTTGACGGCGTCGAAGAGCGACGTACCGCCGTTGAACACCAGCCGGTAGGCGTTGGCTATGTGCTTCAGCGTCTTCTCGTCGACCCCGTGCTGGCGGCCTACGGCGAAGTTCACGCCGCCATAGGTGTTTCTCTTCGTAGCCACGATGTAGGGCGGGATGTCGCGCGAGAAGGTGGTGCCGGCCTGCACCATCGAGCCTTTGCCGACGCGTGTCTTGGCATTCTCGATGACCGAGCTCGAGAAGATGACGCTGTCCTCAATCTCGCAGTCGCCGGCAATCTTCGTGCCGTAGCCGAAGACGCATTGGTCGCCGACCTTCGTGTCGTGCGAGATGTGGGCTCCCTCCATCAGCACGTTCCCGTTGCCGATGATGGTCTGGCCGCCGGTATGGGTGGCACGGTTGATGACGACGTTCTCGCGGAAGATGTTGCCGTCGCCGATGATGCACTCCGACCGTTCGCCGCGGAAATCGAAGTCCTGCGGCAGGGCGCCGATGACGCTTCCCTGGTGCACCTTGTTGAGCTTACCCATGCGCGTACCGCTACAGATACTGACGAAGGGGAAGATGATGCAGCCATCGCCTATCACCACGTCGTCCTCGATATACGCGAACGGGAATATCTTACAGTTGTCGCCGATTTTCGCCTTGGGCGATATCTCGGCTTTGGGGGATATTTCGCTTGCCATATTCTTTAAAATTTAAGAATTTAAGAATTGAAAAATTGAAGTTTCGAGCCACGAGGACTTCAATTCTTCAATTTTCCAATTTTTCAATTTTATTTCGCTCCTCCGCCAAGTGCCTGATACAGGTTTACGACGGCTTGCATCTTGTTGAACTGGTCGGTCACTTCCGAGATCTCGGCGTTGAGCAGGTTGCTCTGGGCAGAGATGACCTCGAGGTAGGTGGTGTTCGAGCTCGACTCCATCAGCTTCTTGGTGTCCTCGACGTTCTTCTTCAGCACTTCGACGCGCTTCGAGTCGAGGTCGCCCTTCTCAGCCGAGGCGTTGTAGCTGACGAGGGCGTTGCTCACCTCGTTGCCGGCCTTCAGCACGGTGTTCTGCCACGTGTTGTACTTCTGCTCGTACTGCATCTTGGCCACCTTCAGGCCAGCCACGATCTGGCCGTGCTGGAAGATGGGCTGCACCAGCGAGCCGACAGCCGACAGCAGCAGCTTGCCGGGGTTCACCATACCGTTGTTGTTGGTGAAGGCACCCGTGCCCGTGATGGTGATGCTGGGATAGAAGCGCGAGCGGGCCTGCTGCACGTCGTAGAAGCACTGTGCCAGCGACATCTCGGCGGCGTGGACGTCGGCGCGGTTGTTCAGCAGGCCGATGCTGACGCCCGTAGCAAACGTCGAGGGCAGCGACTGGTCGGCCAGCTTGCCGCGCTTGATGGCCTGTGCGGGCTGTCCGATGAGCAGCGAGAGAGAGTTCTCCATCTCGCGCGTCTGGCGCATCAGGTCAACCTTCTGTGCCTGCACGGAGTAGTAGGCAGCCTCTGCCGACTGCACGGCGGTGGAGCGGTAGCCCACGCGGTTCTCGTGCATGAACTGCATCTTCTCCCACGTCTCCTTGGTCAACTGCTCCATGTCGTTGACAATCTCCACCTGACGGTCGAGCATCAGCAGCGTGTAGTACAGGTTGGCAATGCCCGAGACGATGTTGCACTTCACCACCGTCTGGTAGTCCTGGGTGGCGATGAGCTGCATCTGTGCCGACCGCTTGGCGTTCAGCAGGTTGCCGAAGAGGTCGACGTTCCACGAGGCGCTGAGGGGCACCTGGTACGACTTTGTCGTCACCGAGGGGTCGGTCTTCAGCGTGGCGATGGTTCCCTGCGGCGACAGTGCCACCGAGGGCAGGAAGGCCAGTCGGGCCACCTTCAGCCCCTCGTTCACCATCTGCACGTTCAGGGCGGCGTTCAGCAGGTCGGGATTCTTCTCCAATCCCTGCTCGATGAGCAGCTGCAGCTGCGGGTCGGTGAACAGCTGGCGCCAGGGCAGGTTGCCGAACGACGTCGTATCGGCCGACTGCAGCGTACCGTTCTGGGCCACGGGGTCGCGGACGATGCCCTCGGCGACGACCTCCGGCCGCTCGTATTTGTTGTAAAGGCCGCAGCTGGCGAACAACAAACACGACAGCAAGAGACCCACCCCCATGCCCCTCCCTGTATGGAGGGGAGTAGATACTATGTTTCTTAATATCCTATTCTTCATTTTTTCTTTCTTTTTAGTGTACATTTTATTCCCCTCCCTCCAGGGAGGGGTTAGGGGTGAGTCCTACTTCTCTAATTCATAATCAACAGGACGATGGGCATACTGGGCAATCTCGGTAGCCACTTCCTCGTTCTCCTCCTCGTTCTCGAACTTCATCGGGCTGAACTTCTCCTGGAGGCTCTGGAAGAGGGTGAACAGCGTCGGGACGACGAAAATCTGGCAGAGCGTACCGATGAGCATACCGCCGACGGCGGCAGCACCGAGCGTCTGGTTACCGTTCTTGCCTACGCCCGATGCGAACATCAGCGGCAGCAGACCGACAACCATAGCCAGCGACGTCATCAGGATAGGACGCAGACGGGCGGCAGCACCCAGCACGGCCGACCACGAGACGGCCATACCCAGACGGCGGCGCTCAAGGGCGAACTGCACAATCAGGATGGCGTTCTTAGCCAGCAGACCAATCAGCATGATGAGCGAAATCTGCATGTAGATGTCGTTGGCGTGGCCGAAGAGCATCGTGAACAGGAAGCAGCCTGCCAGTCCGAATGGCACGGAGAGCACCACAGCCAGCGGCAGGATGTACGACTCGTACTGTGCCGACAGGATGAGGTAGATGAAGATGAAGCAGAGCACGAAGATCAGCGCCGTCGAGTTCGAGGCTTTGGCCTCCTCACGCGTCAGGCCCTGATAGTCGTAGCTGTAGCCCACGGGCAGCACCTCGTCGGCCACCTCCTGGGCGGCCTTGATGGCCTCACCGGTGGAGTAGCCGTCGGCGACGGTTCCCGTCACGTTGATACTGGTGAACAGGTTGAAGCGGGTGATGTTCGTCGGACCGTAGACACGCTCAAGGTTACAGAACTCCTGGACGGGCGACATGCCCTTCGGCGTGCGCACATAGACGCTGTTCAGCGACTCGGGCGTCATACGCGTCTCGGGCGAGCCCTGCACCATCACGCGGTAGAGCTTACCGTAGGCGTTGAAGTTCGAGGCGTAGAGTCCGCCGTAGTAGCCCTGCAGCGTCGAGAGCACCGTCTGCGGCGAGATGCCCGACTGCTTACACTTTGCCACGTCGACGTGGATCATATACTGCGGATAGTTCGGGTTGTACGCCGTCTGGGCCATCTGGAACTCCGGCCGCTTGTTCAGTCCGGCGATGAACTCCTTGGTGACGTCGAAGAATTTGTTCAGCGAGCCGCCCGTGCGGTCCTGCATGACGATGGACACACCCGAGTTGGCCGAGAAGCCGGGAATCATGGGCGGCGAGAAGGCCAGGATGGAGGCATCCTTGATGTGTGCTGTCTTGATGAATATCTGTGCCTGCACCCCCGTCGCATCCATCGGGTTGAGGAAGAAGCGGTAGATGCCGTCGCCCTGCCACAGTCCCGAGAGTTTCCACCAGAATCCCTTCTGGCGCTCCTGGAACGGCTTCAGCTTCAGAATGAACGTTGCCTGGTCGGAACCGGCACCGGCTATGAAGTTGTAGCCCTGAATCTGCTCACGGCTCTGGATAGCGGGGTCAGCAGCCAGTATCGAGTCCACTTCATTTATAATCTGACGCGTGCGCGCAACTGAAGTTGCCGGCGGCATGCTGATGGTACAGAACATCGTGCCGGTGTCCTCGTCGGGCACCAGGCCGGTCTTCGTGGTCAGCATGGTTCCTACAAGAACCACAATACCGACAACGACGGCGATGATGACGGCCACGGGCTTGCGCACCAGTTTCTCGACAGACTTCTTATACTTGCCCAGCACCGACTCGTAGGCCGTGTTGAACGAGGCGTGGAAGCGGTCGATGCGCGACATCTTACGCTCGTGGCCCTCCTTGTCGTGGGGCTTCAGGAAGATGGCACACAGGGCCGGCGACAGCGTCAGGGCGTTCAGGGCCGAGATGAAGATCGAGACGGCCATCGTCACACCGAACTCACGGTAGAACGTACCCGTCGTGCCGCCGATGAACGACACGGGGATGAACACCGAGGCCATGACCAGCGTGATGGAGATGATGGCACCCGAAATCTCGTTCATGGCGTCGATACTTGCCGTCAGCGTCGACTTGTAGCCCTGGTCGAGCTTGGCGTGTACGGCCTCGACCACCACGATGGCATCGTCGACCACAATGGCAATAGCCAGCAGCAGGGCCGACAGCGTCAGCAGGTTGATGGAGAAGCCGAAGACGTTCAGGAAGAAGAACGTACCAATCAGCGACACCGGCACGGCAATCAGCGGGATGAGCGTCGAGCGCCAGTCCTGCAGGAACACGTAGATGACGATGAACACCAGCACCAGCGTAAACAGCAGCGTGAACACCACCTCCTCGATAGAGGCGTAAAGGAACTCCGTCACGTCGTAGTTGATCTTATAGAACATGCCCGGCGGGAAGAGCTTGGCCTGCTCCTCGAGCTCGGCCTTCACCTGCTTGGCAATCTCGTTGGCGTTCGAGCCGGCCACCTGCTGCACCATACCCATCACCGACGGGATGTTGTTGTTCTTCATCGACACTGTGTACTGCAGTCCGCCGAGCTCAATCTTCGCCACGTCCCTCAGCTTCAGCGTCTGGCCGTTGGCGTCGCTCGATATGATGATGTTGCCGAACTCCTCCTCGGTCTTCAGGCGGCCGGTGTAGCGCATGGCGTACTCATAGGCCACGTCCGACTCCTGTCCGAAGTTACCCGGGGCGGCCTCAATGTTCTGCTCGGCCAGCACGGCGCTGATGTCCGAGGGCATCAGGTTGTACTGCTTCATCACCTCGGGCTTCAGCCAGATACGCATCGAGTAGGTCTTCACACCCGGCGACTGCACGTCGCCCACACCCTGAATACGCTTGATGGCGGGAATGATGTTGATGTTGTTATAGTTCGTCAGGAACTCGTCGTCGTAGCGGCCGTCACTCGTCAGCGTGAACATCATCACCTGCGACGTCTGGCGCTTCATGACGGTCACGCCGATGCGCGTCACCTCAGCCGGCAGCAGGGCCTGCGCCTGCTGCACGCGGTTCTGCACGTTGACGGCACACATATCGGCGTTCAGTCCCTGGCGGAACAGAATGGAGAGGCTGGCAGAGCCTGACGATGCCGTCGACGAGATGTAGTCCATTCCTTCCACACCGTTGATACTCTCCTCGAGCGGCGTGATGACGGAGTTCTTTACCGTCTCGGCATCGGCACCTGGATAGCTGGTGAACACCACGACCGTAGGCGGCGCGATGTCGGGGTACTGCTCAATAGGCAGCGACACCAGTCCGATGAAACCCAGCAGGACGATGAGAATGGAGATCACCGTCGACAGTACCGGGCGCTTGATAAAGTTTGTAAAAGTCATAGCTTACTTCTTCTTCATTGCGTTAACGATGTCGCCGGCAGTCATGGACTTGGCCTGCTCCTGAATCTTCTGCTGGTAGCGCTCGGGCGTGATGGGCACGATCTCCATCTGGTCAGAGAGCTTCGTGATGCCGTTGGTCACGTACTTGTCGCCCACCTTCAGGCCGTCAGTCACGACGTAGTTCTTGCCGTCGTTCTGCGGAGCCACCTTAATCTCGGTATACACCACCTTGTTGTCCTTGCCCAGCGTGTAGACGAACTTCTTGTTCTGCACCTCCATCACGCAGGCCTGCGGGATGACGATGGCCGACGAGTTGTGGTGGGGAATGACGATGGAGCCTGAGCCGCCGCTCTTCAGCAGGCGCTCGGGGTTGGGGAACACGGCAATCATCTGCACCGTACCCGTGGCAGCGTCGATGACGCCGCTCATCTTCGTCACCTTACCCTCGTGACCGTACATGGTGCCGTCGGCCAGCTGCAGCTGCACCGAGGGCAGGGCCGACAGGCCGTCGCCGCTCTTCGACATGTCGAGGGCGTCCTTCTCGGTCATCGAGAAATAGACCTCCATCGACGAGATGTTCGACACCGTGGTCAGCACGGAGGCAGCACTCACCAGCGCGCCCACCTTCAGCGGCAGCGTGCCCACCACACCGGCAGCCGGGCTCTTCACGTAGCAGAAGCTCAGCGTCTCCTTGGCAGAGGCCAGACCGGCCTGAGCCTGGGCCAGCTGGGCCTTCGCACTCTCATAGGCATTGGTAGCCGACTGCAGCTCGAAGTCGCCGATGACCTTGTTCTCATACAGCTTCTGCGAGTTCTCGTACGAGAGCTTCGACGTGTTGCAGGCGGCCTGCGCCGTGTTGACGGCAGCCTGCATCTGGCGCACCTGGGCCTGATACGTGGCGTTGTCGATGACGAAGAGCACCTGTCCCGCACCCACGTTCTGGCCTTCCTTCACGTTGATGCGAGTAATGAATCCTGAAACTTTCGGCGAGATCTGCACGTCCTGCACACCCTTGATGGAAGCGGGATAGGTAGCCTGCGACGAGGCGCTGCTGGTACCTACCTCAAGCACGGGGTACTCGTTGTCACCGAATTCCGGGCGTCCGCCACCGCCGCCTCCACACGAGGCAAGCAGCAGCGCAGAGGCCGCAATCATTAAAAACTTGTTCCTTTTCATAATGTCGTTTCTTTAAACTATTTAATTTTTTACCTTTTTACTCTTTTACCTCTTTACCCTTTTACCTTTACTTACAGACTGCAAAGGTACAAAAAAGATGTATTACGCGCGTAACTCTTTATAACTTTTTTGCACTTTATGACGATTTTTCGGGGAAACGCCCGGTATCGCCATACCTTAACCAGACACGACGACACGAATTCTTTTGGCACGGAATAACACGGCCTTTCATCAAAGGACGCGGCAATTCCCCTCCGGAGGGGGAATTTCGTGCGGTGGATTCCTCCCCTGAGTCAGGGGAGGTTAGGAGGGGTCTGAACAAGGTCAAGAAACATTCTTCTAAGGCAAGGACTTCTGAACCTTAAATCGACAACTATCAGACACGAAACCGCTTTTCAAGGAAAAGATTTGTGTGCGATGCGTGAATATTTACGGTCCAAGGACTTCTGAACCATAAATCCACACAAAATCAGACACGAAATATCTTGGCGTTGGAAAGATTTGTGTGCGATGCGTGAAGATTTACAGTCCCTCCTGACTCACAGATTCTTCACTCTTCACTTTTCACAAAGGGACTTTTTTGTGTACGTGGCGATGTACAGGCACTCGGTTTTCGTGAGAGAGTAGCAGGGGCGAAGCTCGCCTTTCTGGTCGCGGTATTCAACCAAGGAAAATTTTCCTCCGTTGACTCTCGCCCATGCAGGCTCCATCTTTCAGATGGTTTCAATATTTCCGTTGCCAAACACTGAGTATTGAACCATAAATCCACACATAATCAGACACGAAATCGCTTGTCAAAAGAAAGGATTTGTGTGAAATGCGTGAAGATTTAAGGTCCCAAGTCTTCTGACTAAAAACCCTGCGGGCTTCGCAGCCGGCAGGGAAAAAATAAAAAACTTAAAAATCCATGAACATTTGTCGTTATCAATCGCCATTGATAACGGTTAGTATGTGGGATGTCCGTCACTCCGTCAGCAGCTGGATCAGCTGCGTCAGGTCCTGAATGTCGACCACGCCGTCGTCGACCACGTCGGCCGATTCCTCGTCGAACCACGAGCCGGGCACCAGCCGGCCGAGAATATAGTCGCTGATGGTCTTCACGTCGGCTGCAGTCACCTCGCCGTCACCGTTTGCATCGGCGAGAACTGATTCGCCGAGGTAGTCCACCCAGTTGGAGCCGTCGTGATTTTTGACTTTCCAGCCTTTGCCTGTAGCTACCGCCACCTGTTGCGGAGTCATCAAATTGCCCTCTGGTTCTTGGTAAACCCACATTACAGCATCCGTTTTATCGCCTGGCAGGCTTTCGACTAGCGTGGTCATAGCTGTCCCTCTAATCCGGTTTTGGGTGCAATCTATCCCTCTCAACTCTGAGTTGTTCGACACGTCGATTGTGGTTAATTGATTATCATTACAATACAGATATTCAAGCGCAGTATTGGTCGAAACATCAATGGTGGACAACTGGTTGTTGGCGCAATTCAGATAATCAAGTGCCGTGCAGCCTGATACATCAAGTTTTGTTAGCTGTAGACATTGACAAAACAATTTGTTCAGCGATGTACAGCCCGACACATTAAGTGTTGTCAGTTGGTCGATCCAATTATCGTTACAACTTAGGCTTTTCAATGATACACACCCCGACACGTCAAGAGAGGTCAGTGAACTGTTGCTGTAGAAAGAGAATTCAGTCAGAGCAGTACGTCCCGACACGTCAAGCTCAGTTAGCTGGTTTTTGGAGCAATATAGAGATGTCAGCGCCGTGTTCTTCGACACGTCGAGGGAAGTCAGCTGGTTATCAGAGCAATTCAGAGATGTCAGCGCCGTGTTCTCCGACACGTCAAGGGAAGTAAGCTTGTTGCCACCGCAATTCAGAGATGTCAGCGCCGTGTTCTTCGACACGTCGAGGGAAGTCAGCTGGTTGTAGTCGCAACGCAGATATGTCAGCGCCGTGTTCTTCGACACGTCAAGCGAGGTCAGCTGGTTGTGGTAACAATTCAGCTTCATCAGCTTCGTAAAATACTCGACGCCCTTGAGGCTGGTAATCCCCTTCTCGCTTACATCAATCTCCTTGACGGCATTAGCCTCAGCCTCCGTCAGTCGGCCTGTATTGTTGACATTCTTGTCGAAATTCTCACTAACGTACGTGCGGAAGGTTTCGTCGGTGAAGTTTGTCTTGTTTATAGTCACTGAGATGTTCAGAGCTATATAAGCATAGGTACCCGTTATACCGGCTTCCGCCAGCAGCCGCATATCTGTCTTACTAAGCGATATCGGCCTGATGTTATACTCCCATGTCACGTCAGTTGGTACGACCACCGTGCCAAGGTTGAGTTTGCCATTACCAATAGAGAACAACGTCTTTTCGTCTTGAAAGAACATGTCGGTATTATCAAGCAAATTTGCCTTTACTGTGAGCTCCGCTTTTTTGGCGATGAACTTCGCAACGATAATCTGTTCTTTTGTAAGTTTCTCGCCAGAATACATTTCCAGCGTCAAGGTTGGTTTCGTGTCGATTGGATCAATCTTTTGCGCCTTAGCCCCGGTAACGACGGCGAGGAGCGCGATGAGTAAAATGAATAATCGCTTTTCCATAATTGTTCTAAGTTTTTTGTTTATTAATTTTTGCAAAGATACGAAAAATCCGTGAAAGATGGTTCTCTGGCGGCGTTAAAAAGTTCTAAAACGCGGAACATTGGCTACGATTTTCGCTGAGCGGCGCAGCAAACAGGACTTCTGAACCTAAATTATCAGCTATCAGAAACGGAAACTCTTTGTAAGGAAAGGATTTGTATGCGATACGTGAAGAATTAAGGTCCCTGGACTTCTGAACCTTAAATCGACAGCAATCTGGCACGAAATCTCTTGGTAAGAATTTGTGTGCGATGCGTGAGGATTTAAGGTTCCAAGTCTTTCACTGCATAAAAGGTTATTCCCTTGTTTAGACCACACCTAGCCCCATTCTTTGCAAGCAAAGCGTCCCCGTGGGCCGAGCGCCCGAGCAAGCTCGCCTACCCGTAGCCTTTCCTGGCTCAGGAGGGGAAATTGTCTGCGATGTGGGTTGAGGAAGGTCACCTTATTATACGGGACAAAAAGGGGACAACGGGACAGGGACATTAAGGGTGCGTTGTTATGGAGGAAAACAAAGTGAGTTTTATATATCTATTATATTATATTTATAAATATAATATAATAGATAAGATTTCCGCTTCTCTTAATGTCCCTGTCCCGTTGTCCCGTTTCCCCGTGTAAGGAGCAAGCAAACATCAGCATTGCCTATGGGGAGAAACACATGTCGGCAGTCAACGAGCTCAAATTTGAGCCCGGCCACCACAGCAGGAGGGTAATTGTTGGCTGGACGACCTTGAGGGACGACAGGGAAAATTTCCCCTCTTGTAATTTCGCCCACGCAGGCTTGGACTTCTGAACCATAAATCGACAGCAATCAGACACGAAATCTCTTGTCAAAAGAAAAGAATTGTGTGCGATACGTGAGGATTTAAGGTCCCAAGTCTTTCACAACATAAAAGGTTATTACCTTGTTCAGACCACACCTAGCCCATCCGGAGGGGAAATAGTCCGCGATGTGAATTCCGCCCCTGAGTCAGGGGAGGTTAGGAGGGGTCTGAACATGCGTGATTTTTGCGTTTCTTCAGACCTCCCCTAGCCCCTCCTGACTCAGGAGGGGAAATGATGTGGGTGTAGGAAACTTACATTTTCATTTTTGTGCAAAAATTGCCGCTTTCCCCTGTATTTATCGGGGATAGCGGCGATTCTTACAACTTACAATTTACATTTTTGGTTTCGCATTCGCTCCACTTCGAGGAGATGTGGAGTAAGGAGATGAGGGGTAAGGAAGTAGTAACAGAAAAGTAAAGTATATATATTATTATAATAATATATATACTTTAAAATCTTTTCCTTCTGACTTGGAAGAACAAAAATGTAAATTGTAAATTTGTAAGTTTCTCCGTGACGCGCCGCCTCGTTGCCCTATAAATACAGGGCTTTCCAGCGATTCACCAAAATGTAAGTTTGTGATGTTCCAGTGTCCTCCCCGCGCGCCACCTCGCTGTCGTGAGGCGCCGCCTCGCTATCGTCAGGCGGCGGCTGATGCTTGCAATGAACTCCTCAACTTTGTTGAGAAAAAGGATCAAAAAGTTGCGCCAAAATTTGGAAATATGGGGAAAAATGTTTATCTTTGCATAAAAAATAAGGAGATCATGATGAGAGCCGTACACTTCATTTTAACAGCACTTCTGGCCGCAGTAACTACAGCCAGCGCCCAGCGCGAGTATGAAATAGCAGTCGAGAGCCGCCAGCCCTCGGGAATCATCGACGAGATGCTCTACGGGCAGCTCTTCGAGCACATCTACTTCTCGGCCAACAACGGCGTCTGGCAGGAGCTCATTCAGGAGCGGTCGTTCGAGCCCGAGCAGTATCCGGGCATCCCGCCGCGCGACGGCTACTTCGACGGCTGGTTCATGGACGACGACCTGGTGCTCCACTCCCCTACCCGCTACGAGCAGCCGCTCAGGATCGACAGCATCGCGACCTGCGACTTCGACCTGACGATGGACGTGAACTGGCGCGCCTACAAGCTGGCACGGCGCGCCTGGAGCGGCGGACTGATGGACATCCGCTTCGCCTTCCGCAACAAGGCCGACGGC
>CAMHHO010000026.1:0-31516 GCA_946184965.1 uncultured Prevotellaceae bacterium
CCGCCAGGTCGATGATGCCGAAGTAGCTGCTGCGGGCGGGGAAGCCGTAGGGCGTCGGCTCGCCGATGTAGTCGAAGCCCGTCCAGATGAACTGTCCGCCAACAAACGGATTGTGCTTCACCACGTCCCACGTCTCCTCGTGGGTTGACGACCACGAGGCGTGCATGTTGTCGTAGGCCGAACACATGAACGAGGGGTCGGTATAGGGCAGCCACCACTCCTTAGGCGCTGTGTAGACGGAGTCGCTGGGCATCATGTAGTAGCCGCGCGTCTGCAGGGCCGAGACGCTCTCCGAGAAGATGAAGGGCTTGCCGGGGAAGTTATTCGGCACGTCCTTCACCCACTGGTGGTGGTAGTTGAAGCCGATGATGTCGATGGCTCCGCTCTTGAACAGGTGGTTGCCCGGCGACGGCTCGTTGCAGCCCGCCGTGATGGGGCGCGTCGTGTCGTAGCGGCGCACGATCTCGGCCAGGTGCTGCGTCAGAAGGCTCTGAACTGAGAGTTCACCGTCCTTGGCCAGCGTCGAGGCATCGTGGCCGGCATTCAGGATGAGGTTTGCCTGCTCCAGCGTCAGCGTGTCGGCCTCAGCGGATGACCACTGCTCCAGCACCTCGTTACCTATCGACCACATCAGGATGCAGGGGTGGTTGCGGTCGCGCAGCACGAGGTCGGTGAGGTCGCGCTCGTGCCACTCGTCGAAGAAGCGGGCGTAGTCGTTCTGCGTCTTGCGGCGGCGCCACATGTCGAACGACTCGTCCATGACGATGAGTCCCATCGTGTCGCACATGGCCAGCAGCTCCGGGGCCGGCGGGTTGTGGCTCGAGCGGATGGCGTTCACGCCCATCGCCTTCAGCTTCACGAGCTTGCGGTGCAGGGCGTCCTCGCTCAGGGCGGCACCGAGGCAGCCGAAGTCGTGGTGCTCGCAGACACCGTTCAGCTTCATGTTCTTGCCGTTCAGCCAGAAGCCCGTCTTGGCGTCGAACTTGAAGTCACGGAAGCCCGTCGTCGTCTCCACCTCGTCAACGACCTTGCCGTCGCAGATCAGCTGCGTGCGTACCTTATAAATATATGGGTCTTCGCACGACCACTTTCTCGGTCTCTTGATGCTCGCAGGCCGCCCGTCGCGGTCGAGCCACGTGTTCCTGACCGTCACCTTGCGGCCAGTGGGGTTCTCGTAGTCCACCTCCACCTTGCCGTCGTGAACGTAGACGCCCCAGTGCTTCACGTGGATGGCATTGGTGCGCGTGAGCCACACGTGGCGGTAGATGCCGCAGCCCGAGTACCAGCGCGAGTTGGGCTGGTCGCTGTTGTCGACGCGGACGGCCACCACATTGCGGCCTTCACGGACATAGGGCGTGATGTCGTACTCGAAGCTCGAGTAGCCGTAAGGCCGCGTCCCCACCTTCTGTCCGTTCACGTAGACCGTCGAGTTCATATACACGCCGTCGAACTCCAGGAACACCTTTTCACTTTTCACTTCCTCACTTTTCACTTCAAAGTGTTTCCGGTACCACCCCACCCCGCCAGGCAGCGCACCGCCGCCGGCACCGCTGGGGTTCGAAGCCGAGAAGTCGCCCTCGATAGCCCAGTCGTGGGGCACGTCGAGTCGGCGCCAGTGGGCATCGTTATAGTCAACTGCGGCCATCGTCGCAGTATCTGCCAGCACAAACCGCCAGTCCTTGTCAAAGCATTTCCGCTCACGAGCCTGTGCAGCCATTGCCGTCAGGGCTGTTACTGCCAGTAATAATAACTTCTTTGTTGTCATCGTTTTCGGTAGTCAGTCATATTTGCCCACAAAGGTACGATTTTTTTTCCGATTCCCGCATCCTCTTTCCCAAAAAATTAGTAACTTTGCAGGCAGAACTAGGAAAGATTATGCCTCGCAAGACAAACGGAATAGAATTTGAGATTCATCCCCGACCGACGAAGGGTGAGGACGGCAAGCCCCTGCTCTACGTCCGCCCCGCCATGGGTGAATACCTGCCTTCTAAATTATTATAGCAGCTTTTCATCACATTTCCAGCAAATTCCTTTGTCGTGTTCAAAAAAGTCTGTACTTTTGCAATGGAGATGAACAAAAGCAAAGAAGAGATGATGAGAAAGAAGTTTCTGATGATATTTGTCGGCGGTTTGCTGGCATGTTGTTACTCTGCATTGGCTCAACGCTCTGACGGGAAGCTGGTGAAGGGAAGGTTACATACCGTTATCTATCAGAAGAATGGTACGACGGCCGAGGGCTATCTGCAGAACAGCTTTTCAATAGGCGGATACCCCGTAAGCTACAGTTACCATATTCCTTCGGCTATAGATACCGTCATGAGGATTAAGCCTGACAACAAGATGATGGAGAAAAGCCTGAAATACCGGGTCCACGATATCGACAGCATGTCTACGTGGCTTGACGAACTGCCGGAGATCAAGCTGACGTGGGAACCCAAGACCGTTGACTTCGCCTTTGGCGGCAAGGAGCCTGCAATAGAGCCTCATCCTTCGATGCTCTTGCTCCTCTACAGAGGTAAACACGTGAAAGGCTACGTGGCTCACCATCCCGGCTATGGAGTCAAATACCTGTTCCTGATGGGCGATATGCCATACGCCAAGACTTTCCTTGTCGTGGGGGAGAAACTCAGCAATCGTCGCCGCAAGACATTGCTCGACACATTCTATATGTACCCAGGCATGGAGGATTACATCAATTCACTTAGCAAGGACAGCATCAAGGATGATCCCTTCTGCATCCTGAAGAAACTGGATGAAATACTTAGTTCGAACAAGCAATAGCTAATCGAAAGAATCCATTTGGAGGGCTGACTTGGGGGTCATCCTATTGTTCAATACCCCATTCGCGAGGTGTCGACCTCCTTCTTTTTCTTCTCCTTGAAGTTGCCAATGCGGTAAACAGCCGTGAGGGAGACACTGGCGTAGTTCATCCAGACGCGCATTGCGTAGTCTTGGTTGCCAAGCATGGAACAGGTGTTGGCATAGCCGTTGAAAATGTTCGAGCCATTGGCGATGACGCTCCACTTGCCGTTTGCGGATGTCCAGCGGAGCGAGGCGTTCAGATAGAACAGCGGGGCGATGTCATAAACGCCCTGAATGGCTTTCGACTGGAAGAAAGGATTGAGGATGAAGCGGATGTCGTTTCGCTGAGACAACTTGGCCACCACCGTGCCGCCGAGAATGGCTGAGAGCCGGGTACGGTTGAAGGGCAAGTCGAAGAAGCTGTCGCTCTTGTCGTGACGGTAGAGGCCTGTGGCCATCAGAGTGCCGTTGAGCCAGCTGCCTGCGCTGAACTGCGCTGAAGCTTGCAGGCCGTAGTAGTTGGAGTAGTCGAAATTGGTCTCCTTCATAATGACGGCCATGCGGTCGGAGGGCTGGTAGGCCAGCTGCACGAAGTAGTCGGGTTCCAACTCCGCAAATGCCGTAAAGGTGTATTTCCGGTTCAGCTGCCACATCAGGTTCACCTCGTATTTCGACATGGGCTTCAGGTCGGGATTGCCCCAAATCTCAGTGTAGGCCGACGCATAGTAGATGCTGCTCATCGTACTCCAGTAGCTGGGGTAGACGGCCTCGCTGCTGAACGAGAGGTTGAGCATATTCTTCTGGTTGACGTTCCACATAGCGTTAAACTGCGGATAGACGCGCCACTCGTTCCACTTGGTAGCGTGATACTGCTCTGTTGTCACAGATGCTTCGAGGCTCAGCGACTTGCCTATCTGCTTGCTGAACCCTGCATAGCCGTTCAGGATACGCTCATTGTAATCCACACTGCTGGTGGCGTCGGGCAGTTGCTGACGGTTTTGGTCGAGCGTCGTCTGATAGCTGTTGTTGTTTGTAAACTGTGCCTTGACGCCGTACGTCAGTTCCCAGTCGTGAGACAGCGCGTGGGTCTGGTCGGCGGTGAAGAGCCACTTACCCACCTTCTGCCGGCTGTCGACAAACAGATTTCGCTCGTTGTCGTACATCGAGCCGTCAAGATGCTGCGTGCGCGGATTCTGATAGTTGGTGTAGGATGCGCCCAACTCAAGTCCGAATGGTGTGTCGTAGCTGACGTCGACGTTGTGCAGGTAGTCGTGCTCTGTAGAGTGTTGCACGGAGTTGGCCGTGCCAGTGGTGGTATTGGTAGACTTCGTCTTGTCCCATTCGCCGGTATAGGCTGCGGTCAGACGGTGGTTGTCGGCAATAGCGTAGTCAATGCCGATATGGTATTCGTGGTTGATGCCGTCGCTGCGGTTGCGGGTCTCGTCGCTGTAGACCTTGCGCGTGCCGTTCAGCGGATGATTGGCCTCGTGCTCCACCTGCCCGTAGCCCGAACCGTCGGTAAAGGCGTACGAAGCATCGAGGCTCAGCTTGCCGTGATTGTAGATGAAGCTGCCCCCTACTTTCCCCGTGCTGTACTTGTGTTGCCGCCAAGTACCCTGAAGTTGGCCGGAGAGCTGGTTGGTGCCCGAAAAGTCCTTTGTCACGATGTTGATGGCCATTCCACGTACGTGGTACTTTGCCGGAGCCGACGGCATCACCTCAGCCTTGGCAAGCATAGCGGCGGGCATCTGTCTCAGCCGGTCAACGACCTTGTCGGCATCGAGCGTCGTTGCCTTGCCGTTGATGATGAGTATCACGGGCTGGCCACAGAACGTGAGCCGGCCGCCCGACTCGAATACGCCGGGAATGCGGGTCAGCGCCTCGTAGGCATCGTCGGCAGGAAAAACTTGCAAGAGCATAGGCATATGATAGGTCAGATGTCCGTTCTCTGCCTTTGAAAAAATACGGTCGCCCGTCACCTCTACGCCTTTCACCATATAGGTCTCCTGCTGGAGGATGATTGTACCGATGTCGCCCACCTCGCAGGGACGGAACAATGTCTTGTAGCCTACAAACGAGCATTTCGCAATGACGCGATAGGCTTCAGTGGGTATGACGAAGTCGCCGTTCTCATTGCTCACGCCACCACCGATGAGAGAGGAGTCGGCAGGGTTGAGCAGTGAGATGTTGGCGTAGGCGACTGGCTGGCTATGCTCGTCGATGACGCGGCCTTTCAGGTGGTGTTCCGTCTTGTGGGTACACTCCACGAAGAACTTCTCACCGTCCTTGACGATGCGGACAGGGTAGAAACCGGCCACTTTTATCAGGGCGTCCTCAATGCTGAGGCGCTCGAAACTGCAGGTGACGGTAAAGTCCTCCAAGTCGTTGTAGACGAAGGATATCTCGTATCGGCCGGTGGCAGCGTTGAGGTCTTCGAGCACTTGGCTCATCGACTGGGCCTGATACTCGCGGGTAATCTTCTGGGCCTGTGCAATGCTGACTGCTGCGCACAGCAATAGCAGGATATACAGTTTCTTCATAGCACACATCAATCAGGGATTCACAATCAGTTTGTCGCCCTCGACGGTAAGGCTCACGTGGTCGAAATGGTTCAGGTCGTTGATGACGTCCTCCAGCTTGTCCTTCCGTTCCCACTTATAGTAGAGGCGCAGCTCGTGGGCCTGAGCACTTCGGATGTCAGCCACCTTATTATAATACGTGGCCAATTCGCCAGCCAACTCGTCGAGCGGCGCGTTTGAGAAGATGTGGATGGAGTCAGCTTCCTCAGGCCTTTCCGAAGGAGAAGGCGTCTGGTTGTCCTGTTGCTGCGAGTCAGAAATACACGTTTCCTCTGTCGGGGCCTGCAAATTCCCTCCAACGGCTACGCGATAGGCAGCATACGCAATGCCACTAAGCATCAGAACGCCGAGCAGTGTCGCTGCTACTCGCAGCCAGCGCCGCCTCTGTGGTGTTGCCTTTACCTTTTCCGCATAAACAGCATCCGTAGCCCGTACCATCTGCTCGTACAGTTGGCGGCACTCCTCGTCAGTCATCAGCTGGCGGATTTCCTCGTCGGTGTAGCACTCGGGATGCTCCTGCATCTCCAAGAGTCGCTTTAGTTTCTCGTCCTTTGTCATTGGGTGAATCTGGTTTTGAGTTTCTTGATGGCCTGAGAGAGATGCTTGTAAACGGCGGCCTCGCTGATGCCCACCCGTGCGGCTATCTCGCGGTACTTCAGTCGCTCACCGTAGTGCATCATAAAGATGCGGCGGGTCTGCGGTGTCAGTTCCGTCTGGATAAACTGCTGGTATTGGCTGTACTGCTCCTCCTCGTCAATTTCCCTGTCGAGTTCACTGTCCTCGAGGGGCAGGACGCGGCGCAGGCGTTCCTGAAGCTTCATCCGCTTCAGGCGGTTCAGGCACTCAAAGCGTACGCTGCTCCTGACGTAAGCCAACAGTTTCTCCCCATCGTCGGGCAGGATGTCCGTAGCCATCAGCCGCGTCATCACGTCGCTCACGGCATCGCGGGCGTCCTCCTCGTCGTGCAGCAGAATACAGGCCCGACGCAGCAGTTCCCCGTAGTGCTGACGGTACAACGCCGCCACTGTTTCGTCTCTCTTCGGCATTCTTCTTGTTTTGTCCTTTTATCTATAAGACAATCTCACGGTCAGATTCCCAACCCCTAAGAGCAAAAAAAGCGCCGCTCCCTTGCAATAACACTCAGGGAGCGGCGGTCTCGTTGTTGCTTATTTGTCAGTTAAACTGCTTTTCACATCTATGCCGTGCTTCTGGCAGTATTTCAGGATTTTGGCCCGAGTCTCCTCCAGACTGTCGATAACCAGCTGGTATTCTTCCTGATTAAGACTGCTATGGTCATCTGAGTCTGGCCTGACAAAATCCCATACCAGCCCCTCGCTCAGTTGCCAGGTGCCAATCTTTATCATGAACTCCTTGTTCTTGTACATATCGATCAGAGTTGTATGCTCACGGCTTTACCGCTATAGTTGACCATCTGTCCCTCGGGGCTGTCGAGGTCGAGCGGCTTCGGGGCGTCCTTTGTAATGAGGACGACGTTGAAGCGGCGTTGCTTCAGCATTCCGGGGAACTGGCCCTTGCGCTGGCCGATGGTGACGGTGCGCGAGGCGTCGTCGTAGCTGATGTCGATGGTGGCGTACTTGCCCTTTTCGTAATTATAGTTAGTACCCTCGTCCTCGTAGAGCTGGAACTGGCCGTTCTGGCCGGCATAGACGTAGAGGTTGATCAGCTCGGCAGGCTTCTCGTCGCTCCACTGCATCTCGGGGCCGAAGGGGATGATGGCTCCCTCGCGCACGAAGACGGGAATACGTTCGTAGGGGGCATCGACGACGAGGCGCTGACCGCCCTGGGTGTACTCACCCGTGTAGAGGTCGTACCAGCCGCACTGATGGGGGAAATAGACGGAGCGGTTGCGGGCCTTGTAGTAGCCAACGGGACAGGCCATCAGCGCGGGACCGAACATCCACTGGTTGCCGATGTTCTCGACCTCACGGTCGCCGTTGAAGTCCATCACAAGGGCGCGCATCAGCGTGTAGTCCTTGAAGTGGGCCCAGCCTGCCAGCGAGTAGATGTAAGGCATCAGACGGTAGCGCAGATGGTCATAATAAACGAACGACTTATAGGCAGGATGCTCGTCGGGGGCGATGTTCCAGATCTCGCGCAGCGGCCACTGGCCGTGACTGCGGAAGAGGGGGATGAAGGCACCGAACTGGTTCCAGCGCGTCTGCAGCTCACGCCACTCACGCAGGTCCTCGTTCTCCTGACCCGTGCGGTCGAAGAGCTGCTGGGCAGCCACATAGCGGTTCTCCACGCAGAAGCCGCCCTGGTCCATGCCCCAGAAGGGTATGCCCGACATCGAGTAGTTCAGTCCTGCCGTCATCTGGGCGCGCATATCCTCCCAGCGGGTGCCGATGTCGCCGCTCCAGGTGGCCGTAGAGTAGCGCTGCTCGCCGGCGAAGCCGCTGCGGGTGAGCAGGAACACGCGCGGCTCGTTCTTCTTTCCTTTCCAGACGGAGCGCTGACCGTTGTAGATGGCGTCGGCGTTCACCGTCGAGTAGGCATTGAAGTATTCGGTCGAGGTGCCGAGAGCCGTCGGGCCGCAGAGCGCCTTGCGGTACCACATCGGCGTACAGTCGCGGACGTTAGGCTCGGAGGCGTCCATCCACCAGGCGTCGACCTTACGGCCAAGATTCGTATAGAGCTTCTCGTCCATCTGCCGCCAGAACATCTTGCGGGCCTCGGGGTCGTAGGCATCGTAGAAGCCGTTGGTGTAGCCGGGGCCTACCCAGTCGTGGATGTCGTCGGTGGGCGACTGGCGGTACATCCAGCCCTTGGCATCGAGTTCCTTGTAGTTGTCGGTATTGGTGTAGAACTTCGGCCAGACGCTGATCATGAAGCGGCCGTGCATCTGGTGGACATCGTTGAGCATCTGCTGCGGATTGGGATAGCGCGATGCCTCGAACTCATGGCTGCCCCACTGGTCCTCGGGCCAGTAGTTCCAGTCCTGCACGATGTTGTCGATGGGTATCTGACGCTTGCGGAACTCAGCCAAGGTTCCGACCAGCTCGTCCTGCGTCTTATAGCGCTCGCGGCTCTGCCAGAAGCCGAGCACCCACTTCGGGTAAAGCGAGGCCTTGCCCGTCAGCGTGCGATAGCCCGAGATGACCTCGTCGAAGTTCTTACCGGCTATGAAGTAGTAGTCCATATCCTTAGCCATCTCGCACCAGACGGTCAGCGCATTGCGGTCCATCTCGCTACGTGGCTCGGCTACCCGCAGACCGCAGTAGGACTCGCCGCCATCGGGCTGCCACTCAATACGCAGTTGAGTACGCTCATGAGGCCGCAACCGGGCGGTGAACTTATAAGCATTCGGATTCCATGCAGTACGCCAACGCTCGGGCACCACCTCCTTGCCGCCGATATACACCTTGATGTAACCAGCGTAGTAGAGAATGAACTGGTAGTCATAGGTATTGGATACCGGTGCTTCTATGAAGCCTTCGTACACCACATTGGCACCTGCAAGATTAAAACCCTTCGGCAGGTTCTTGATGCCGCCGTTGTCGGTCTTCAGGGCTATCTGCGACTTCGCGGGCGTACCATATTCATAATAGATGGAGTCCTCGTCGCGCACCAGCTTGCGGCCCTTGGCGTCGGTATAGGTGCCCGTCAGGTGCCCTTCCCTACCCTGCTTGTCGTAGAGCTTGAAGGCGCGGTTCAGCTGCAGGTAGTCGTTAGGATTGCCAAAGCGGCAGTACGAATAGGCATCCCACAGCAGGCCGTAGCAGTTTTTGGTAACCCTGTCAGTAGCGAGCACGAACGGGATGCTCACCTTCGTGTTATACTGGAAGAGGTCCTCGTTCTTGCCACGCATGTTAAACTCCTCGCTCTGATGCTGTCCCAAGCCGTAGAACTGCTGCGTTCCAAGGGGGTTCTCAAAAGTCAGCTGCCATGAGAGACCGTGCTTCTGCTCCTCACTGGGCTGCACGCCACCCTTGATACCCAATTCGCGGTCAGGCACGGTGTAGTCCCAGAACTGCTTGCCTGTCAGCACATTGGTGAAGCGGTCCTTTTCCGGGACATCCTCCTTCTTACGTTCGGTTACCTCTTTAGCCAGTCCTATCCCCTTACTGTCAAGGTACTCTATATGTCCTGTTTTCTTGCTGACTACTGCACGCACGTTTTTAGCAATCACAGTGACTGTTTCTCCCGTTTCCTCAATGGTGTAGCTGCCCTTGGCGGGTGCCTTCTGCGGCACAATCATCAAGCTCTGTGGCTTTACGGGCAGTGCATCCTTGCTGGTGGCCCTAACGCGGATGATGTTGTCGTTGATTACTTCTAACTGAATTACTTTGGCCTGCCCGCCGTCAGGGCGGATGGTCACGATGTTGCCGACTTTCTTCACATCGGCAGCCTGGGCAGAAAGGCACAGCACTGCCGACACCAATGTCACACAGAGGTTAGTTCTTTTCATGTTCGTAGTTTTAAGATTTGGTGCAAAGGTACAAAATAAATTCGATTTCCACTGCACGATTGGCAACAAAAAATAACTGCATGCCCTAAAAGACTATGCCCGCACGCCACAGAGGGCGTACGGGCACAGCATCTTGATTGATGTTACAGATTTCCGTATTTACTTGATTCTGACAGACTTCGCAATCTTCTCGGCCACGCCGTCGTAGAACTTCGACTGCGTTTCGGGGTAGAAGATGTTGCCCGAGACGTTCACACCGTTCTCGCTGACAATCCACCAGCGCCAGGTGATGCCCTTCTGGCCATCACCAATGTCGTGGAAGTGGCGCATCATGATGATGTTGCCGTCGATGACGGGCTCGTCGCATGTCTCGCCGGCAGCTTCCTGCGATGCTTTCATCGTTGCTGCCGTCTCCTTAGCCTGGGCGGGCGTTGCGCCTTCGCTCATGGAACCGCAGTCGATGGTAGCAGAGCTTGAAACCTCCGCGCCATCGTCGAGCTTCAGCATAGACTCCGAGCTGAACCGCACAGTGGTTGTTCCGCCGTAGTCCGATTCGCCAGAGGTCGTGAACTCCTCGGGCACGCTGATGGAGTAGTGGGCAAACTCGTGGGTCTTGAAGCCATCGGGCACGACGGCCTCGGCCTGTTCGGTCTGTCCCTCACCTGCGGGAGAGGCGCTGCCCTTGCCGCCACACGATGACATGGTGATGGCTGCAAAAGCAAGGACGGCAAATCTAAACAATGCTTTCATAGTTTATTCGAAATGATGTCTGATGGGCTTATTTGAACTTGATGCTCTCAATGAGGGGCTTCAGGAACTCAGCCTCGACGGGCACGTTCTTCGAAAGGCTCACAACGAGCACGCCACCGTTGGCCTCAGCAAACAGGTCGCTGTTGTTGTCAGCGCTATCAGTATAGTAGAGCTGCTTGAAAGTCATGTTGCCAATGGTGACATCACCCGACTTCTCCTTGCCGGCTCCGTCGCCGAAATACTCGTCCAACAGCTTCTCGGCACTTGCCTGCTCCTTGTTAAGATAAATCGTCACGCTCTCGAACTGGCCATAGTCGGGAGCATCCAAGGTGACAGAGGTCGACGAACTGGCGTTCTCATTGAACTTCAAGCCTGCGGGCACGGTAAGCGTAAAGTTTTCGCTCTCAGCAGCTGCGCCTTCCTCAGCGGGAGCAGCCTCTGCAGCCTGTTCGGTCTGATCACCACTTGCCTCTGTTGCCTCAGCGTTTGCACTCTTGTTTCCACACGATGCCACGAGCAGTCCTGCTGCCACGATAGCAATACTGAATAATGTCTTCTTCATTGTTGTTAAAGTAAAATTGTTAATAATAGGGATTGTTATTGTCTTAGGAAAAACGTTGCAAAGGTAACAAAAAAACACTAAACAGCCAAATTTCTTCTTAATTATTTCTTTTTCTTCGCCGAAGTCTCGCGGATGACCAATTTCTGGGGCACAATCACTTTGCGGATCTTGGTGTCGCCGGCAATATTGGCCAGCAAAAGCTGGCAGGCCGTCTGGCCAATCTTTGCCGACTGGTCCTCGATGGCCGACAGGCAGGGCGTGGTGTAGCGGGCATGGGCATCGTCGGTGAAGCCAATGAGCGCCACATCCTCGGGAATGCGCAGTCCCTGCTGCTTGATGGCGTTGAAGGCCGCGAAGAGCAGGATGTCGTTGAAAGCCACGATGGCATCGGGACGGTCGGGGCGCTGCAACAGAGCGACGGTGTTGCGCAGTGCCACGTCGAAGTCGATGTTGTCGCACATCACCAAGTCGCGCTCAATCGGTATGCGGTTGTCGCGCAACGCCTCTAAGTAGCCGTGCTTGCGGCGCCGCACCATATCGAGGTGGTTGGGGCCACCGATGAAGGCGATGCGGCGCGAGCCGGTGTCTATCAGGTGCTGTGTGGCCTGCTGGGCAGCCTCGTCGCCGTTGGCCGTGACGCTCGAGAACTTCTCGGGCAGACACGTGCGTCCGAAAAACACCAGAGGAATGCCCATGTCGCTGATTTCCTCGAAGTGGCTGTAGTCGGTGGTACTTTGTGCCAGACAGGCGATGATACCCACCACGTGAAGGTCGATGAAGTTGTCGATGGCCTGCTCCTCGTCGCGACAGTCCTCGTGGGTGTTGGCGCTGATGACGCTATAGCCGGCCTTGCGTGCCTCGACCTCGATGCCGTCGAGCACGGCAGCATAGTAGTGGGTCACGAGGTTGGGCACGACCACGCCAATCACCTTCGGTGCCTCCTTGCGCAGGCTCTGCGCAAAGGGATTAGGCCGATAATTCAGTTTCTTGGCCAGGTCCTTCACTTTCTGCTGCATCTCCTTGCCAATCTCTGGCGACGAGTGGAGTGCGCGGCTGACGGTGGCAATACTCACGCCCAGTTCCTGGGCTAAATCCTTCAGTGATGTTCGGCGTTTTGGCATATTAGTAGGTTTTACGCTGCAAAGTTAGAAAAAAAGCGCGAACGGCGCAAACGTTTACGTCATTTTTTTGCATGCAAATGCTACAAAATTATCTGAAACGTCGTACCTTTGCACACGAATGAGTAATGAATAGTTGATAATAAGTTAGTTAGAACCAAACCGGGCTGTCGTGATGATACCCCGGTTTTTTTATGTCCGTAAGTGAACAAAGTCAATATTTGTAGAAAGCCCAGACCTTATCGCCCTTGCTGAGAACCAGACTCTCGTTATTGAGCGTTTCGATTCTCAGCCGTATATCACTGAAAGGCTTGAAGCCGAAGGACTCTTCCACGATGGCGGTGTCACTCCTTTCGCCTTTGACGGAGACGCACTGCACGAAAAGACTGTCACCAATATGCTGGAAGTTTCCGAAGATTTCGCCTTTGCCAATCAGCCTGAACAGCGACACTGAGCCGGCGAAGCTCACGTACTCGGTGTCGGAGCCTTTCAGGCGCCATTGTCCTAACAGGTCGCCTGCATCCCCTCCCTCCTGGCACGCTGCCAGACACAGGAGCGCAAAAACACACAACAGTCTAAAGTATCTTACCATGATATTCGATATTGAAGTTAAACGAGGAGCAGTCGCCGTAGATGTTTCCTTTGTCAAACGCATAAGAGGCGCCGAACTGCCAAGGGCCTGTACAGTATATCCCCTTAATCATCGCGTCGAAAGAGTGGTGCTTGGTTGGAAGCGGAATGTTATAGGTTCCCCACCCTTCGCGGTAAGAACCTTTCGCGAGATAGGAGATGCGGTCTGTCACCTCGCCACAGACGCCCAGATGCCAGGCCTTGACGCGGCTGTCGAGAAAATCGGTATTGCCGTCAGCATTATAAATAGGTGAGGTGAGAAGTGCTGTGCCCACGGCCATTCCGTAGTGGGTATAGCTGCCGTAGAAGGTATGGTTGTAGTAGAGGTCATTGCCGACCACGAGGTCGGTAATCTGACTCCGTGCGGGCTCCGGATAGTCGCCGCTGTCCCAGTGGAGTGGTCCCGACTGGTTGGTGGTCTGCAGATATTCAGCCACGGCACGCCTGACGTACTGCCGGCCGGGCTTCCTATTCTCATACTGAAGCCCCCAAAGGCCGTCCCATCCATTTCCCTTGCGCATGCCCGAACCATCCTCAAACGGATCGTCAACATATGCCTGCAGCTGGTGGTGCTCGTCGATGTTCCAACCCAGTTGGACGGTCATCGTTCCGATGTGGTTGCCATAGACCCAGTCCTCCATCACACCGTGCTCGAAGTACTGCTTGTCGCCCACTGGCAGGATGACGTTCCATAGCGTCTTGAGGTCGGTCGGTTTCTCAATGACCACAGGCTGCTGTTTGTTGATATAGTCGTGCTTAGTGCCCGAGAACTGGACGACGTGCTCAATGCCGGCCGTCACAAAGAAGCGCCTCATGGGGTCCGTGCGGAAGAACAGATGCTTCTGGTGGTACCAAATACCCGTAGCATACCTGAAATTCGCATCTTGCGCCCGGAAATAGGCGCGTTCGCGATAGTCGCCGTCAAGGAACTTGCCGTAGCCGCCGTCGAAGTTGGCCTGAAGCCAGCCCTTCGTAAACGGGACATCAACGAAACCGTCGGTGCCGAGATGGAGCTGCGGCACCGGCTTGGCGTTGGTTCCCTTGGCAAAGGCACCGCTCGACAGCTGGTCGTCGCGCAGTACGGGCGGCTTCTCGCGGGCGCCTATCTCAAGGAAAAGCGACTTGTACGACAAGTTGGCATAGCACTGCTGCAGATAGGCCTGATGGTCGGCGTGGACAGCGGCCACGGCGTCAACACACCCTGAGAGCACGAAATCCCTGCCCAAAGAGTGCTCCACGCTGACGGCACCACGCAGATAAGCCGTGTTAGGCCGCGTCGAGAGAACATGATGGCGGTTTGTCACCAGCTGATAGGCGTTGAAGTCGCCCGTTCCCACCGATGCCTCAGTCGACAAGACATAGGAAATGCGTGTTGGCAGGGAGTCCTGAGCACTTGCCAATACCGTCAACAAGGTAAAGGCAACCAAAAAGACAAATTGCTTCTTACAGGTTTGCATCTTGGGGCATCTGATTCTATAGTCAGCGCAAAATTACACATTTATTTTGTATTTGGAAATTATTTTGGGAATAATTTTGTTTTTATGCCGTTTTTATTGTATCTTTGTCGCCCGAAATACGTATTTTTATTTTAATGGAACAAACATTCGATATCATCGCCAAGACTTTTATGGGCTTAGAGCCCGTATTGGCGAAAGAACTGACCCGACTGGGGGCTAACAACGTACAGATAGGACGCCGCATGGTGTCGTTCACCGGCGACAAGGAGTTGCTGTACCGTGCTAACTTCCAGCTACACACCGCCATCAAGATTCTAAAGCCCATACGACACTTCAAGGCCAAGAGTGCCGATGACGTTTATGAGCAAATCCGAAAGATTGACTGGACAGAGTACTTAGGCAACGACAAGACCTTTGCCGTCGACGCCGTCGTCTTCTCCGAGGAGTTCCGCCACTCGAAGTTCGTCAGCTACAAGGTGAAGGACGCCATCGTCGACCAGTTCCGTGAGAAGACGGGCAACCGCCCCAACATCTCGGTGGCCAACCCCGACCTGCGGCTGCACATCCACGTGGCTGAGGACCACTGCACGCTGTCGCTTGACAGCAGCGGCGAGTCACTGCACCGCCGCGGTTACCGCCAGGAGACGATGGAGGCTCCGCTCAATGAAGTGCTCGCCGCCGGCATGATCATGCTGACGGGCTGGCAGGGCGACACCGACTTCATCGACCCCATGTGCGGTTCGGGCACGCTGCTCATTGAGGCGGCACTCATTGCCCACAACATGGCCCCGGGGCTGTTTCGCAAGGAGTATGCCTTCGAGAAGTGGCCCGACTTCGATGCCGACCTTTTCGACCGCATATACAACGACTGTGAGGAGAACGAGAAGGAGGACGTCAAGTGCCATTTCTACGGCTACGACATCGACCCGAAGGCTGTCAACACCGCCCGCCGCAACGTCCAGGCTGCCGGACTGTCGGCCAGCATCACCATTGAGCAGCAGGACTTCAAGGACTTCAAGCAGCCCAGCGAGAAGAGCATCATCGTGACCAACCCGCCCTACGGCGAGCGCATCTCCACGCCCGACCTGCTGGGTACCTATAAGATGATTGGCGAACGGCTGAAGCATGAGTTCACGGGCAACGATGCCTGGGTGCTCAGCTACCGCGAGGAGTGCTTCGACCAGATTGGCCTGAAGCCCTCGATCAAGATTCCGCTGTACAACGGCTCCTTGGAGTGCGAGTTCCGCAAGTATCAGATGTTCGACGGTAAGATGAAGGTCTTCCGCTCAGAGGGCGGACAGGTGAAGAGCGACGAGGAGAAGCGCCAGATGGCCGAGAAGCACCGCTTCAAGAAGCACCGCGACTTCAAGCAGCGCTTGGAGGAGCAGGAGGAGAACGAGGATGCCGACATCCGCTCGTTCACCTTCCACCGCCACGACGTGTTCGAGGAGCGCAAGGACCGTCGCCCAAGGGAGCCAAGAGAGTCCCGTGGGTCGAGAGGTCCCAAAGACGCCCGATTCTCCAAGCCAGGCAAGAGCCGCTTTGACCGCAACGACAAACGCAACTTTGGAAAGAAACGTAACAGATTTGACAACGATGACGAGGATTAAGACACTGCTTCTGTTGTTAACACTGGCACTATCAATGACAGCGCAAGACAAGCTTTTCACACTTGAAGACCTGAACTTCGGCGGCACGAACTACGCCAACCTGCAGCCCAAGAACATGTTTCTCACATGGTGGGGCGACCAGTTGGTACAGACCGACGTGGAGGAATGCTACACCATCGACGTGAAGACGGGCAAGAAGCGCCTGCTCTTCACCCTCGACGACATCAACAAATGGGCGGAGAGCGACGACTCGGTATGCTATGTGCGCCACCTGATGAACGCCACCTTCCCCTACCCCGACAAGCCGCTCGTGGCCGTGGGCAACCGCAAGGCCTACATCCTGGTCGACTTCAAGGCGAAGAAGACGGTTTGGCAGGACAGCATCTCAGGCCAGACCGCCAACGACTGGAACAGCGCCAGTAGGGCTACGGCATACGTGGAAGACCACCAGTTGTATATAGCTGACGGTCAAGGCAAGAAGCACCAGCTGACCACCGACGGCAGCCGTGAGATTGTCTACGGCCAGAGCGTCCACCGCGACGAGTTCGGCATTACGAAGGGCACCTTCTGGAGCCCCGACGGCCAGCGTCTGGCCTTCTACCGCATGGACCAGTCAATGGTCACCGACTATCCGCAGGTGGACATCTACCCCCGCACCGCTGCCTACGAGCCCGACAAGTACCCGATGGCCGGCACCAATACCCACGTCGTCACCATCGGCGTCTACGACCTGCGCACACAGAAGACCGTCTACCTCCAGACCCCCGCTGTCGACTATGCAGCAACATCGTTGCAGCAACCCTGCTACTTCACCAACCTGGCCTGGAGCCCCGACTCGAAGCACATCTTCCTGCAGGAGCTGAACCGCGACCAGAACGACTGTCGCCTCGTCAGCTACGACGCTGAAACCGGCAAGCGCGAATACCAGCTCTGCCGCGAGACCAGCGACAAGTACGTGGAGCCGCTCCACCCCATACAGTTCCTGCCGTGGGACAGCAACCTCTTCATCCTGCAGAGCCAGCGCGACGGCTACAACCACCTATACCTATATAATATAAAGGGCGAGCAGGTGAAGCAGATTACCAAAGGCCAGTGGGTGGTAGTCGACGTGTTAGGCTTCAACCAGAAGACGAAGAGCATCGTTTTCGCGGCCAACAAGGAGCACCCCCTGCACCGCCGCCTCTATAGCGTCAACGTGACAAGCGGGCAGATCAAGGCCCTCGAGAGCACCGACGGCGTACACCGTGGCGTGCTGTCGCCCTCGGGCAACTACCTCATCGACCGCTTCACCACGCCCACCACGCCGCGCTGCATCGACATTGTCGATGTCAACAAACAGAAGAGCGTGCGCCTGCTCACCGCCGACGACCCCTGGTCCGACTTTCAGCAGCCCATCTTCGAGTGCGGCAGCATCAAGGCGGCCGACGGCGTGACCGACCTCTACTACCGCATGGTGAAGCCCCACGACTTCGACCCCACAAAGAAATACCCGACGGTGGTCTACGTCTACGGCGGCCCCCACGCCCACAACGTCGATGCCTCGTGGCACTGGGCCAGCCGCTCGTGGGAGACCTACATGGCCCAGAAGGGCTACATCGTCTTCATTCTCGACAACCGTGGCTCCGAGAACCGCGGCCGCGACTTCGAGCAGGCCACCTTCCGGCAGCTTGGTCAGGTGGAGATGAAGGACCAGATGAAGGGTGTCGACTATCTACGCACGCTGCCCTACGTCGATATGAACCGCCTCGGCGTGCACGGCTGGAGCTACGGCGGCTTTATGACCATCTCGCTGATGACCCACTATCCCGACGTGTTCAAGGTGGGCGTGGCCGGCGGCCCCGTCATCGACTGGAAGTTCTACGAGGTGATGTACGGCGAGCGCTATATGGACACCCCGCAGCAGAACCCCGAGGGCTACGAGAAGTGCAGCCTCATTCCGCAGGCCAAGAACCTGAAGGGCAAGCTCCAGATTATCACCGGCTATAACGACCGCACCGTCGTGCCGCAGCACTGTCTGTCGTTCCTCGATGCCTGCATCAAGGCCGGCACGCAGCCCGACTTCTTCGCCTACCCCGGCGAGGAGCACAACATGCGCGGCCATGCCTCGGTCCATCTGCACGAGCGCATCACTCAGTACTTTGAAGATTATTTAAAATAGGAATATGAAGATTTTGTTATTAGGCAGCGGCGGCCGTGAGCACGCCCTGGCATGGAAGATTGCCCAAAGCCCCAAGTGTGAGAAACTCTATATTGCCCCCGGCAACGCCGGCACGTCGGAGTGTGGCCAGAACGTGGCAATGAAGGCCGACGACTTCGAGGCCGTCAAGCAGTTCGTCGCCGACAACGGCATACAGATGGTGGTCGTCGGACCGGAAGACCCGCTGGTAAAGGGCATCTACGACAACCTGAAGGACGACCCGAGGACGGCGAATATCCCCGTCATCGGTCCGTCGAAGGCCGGTGCCGTGCTCGAGGGCTCGAAGGACTTTGCCAAGGGCTTCATGCAGCGCCACAACATCCCCACCGCCCAGTACCAGACTTTCGACGGCGAGCACCTTCTAGAGGGTCTAGAGTTTCTAGAATCTCTAGAACCCCCTTACGTGCTGAAGGCCGACGGACTCTGCGCCGGCAAGGGCGTGCTCATCCTGCCCACGCTCGACGAAGCCAAGAAGGAACTGAAGGAGATGCTGGGCGGCATGTTCGGCAATGCCAGCAGCCGCGTCGTCATCGAGGAGTTCCTCAGCGGTATCGAGTGCTCCGTCTTCGTGCTTACCGACGGCCAGCACTACCAGATTCTGCCCGAGGCCAAAGACTACAAGCGCATCGGCGAGCACGATACCGGTCTGAACACCGGCGGTATGGGCAGCGTCTCGCCCGTACCCTTCGCCACAAAGGAGTGGATGCAGAAGGTCGAGGACCGCATCATCCGTCCCACTGTCGAAGGCCTGGCTGCCGAAGGCATTGGCTACAAGGGCTTTATCTTCTTCGGACTCATCAACTGCGACGGCGAGCCGAAGGTCATCGAGTACAACTGCCGCATGGGCGACCCCGAGACGGAGACCGTCATGCTGCGCCTGAAGACCGACATCGTCGACCTCTTCGAGGGCGTGGCCAACGGCAATCTCGACCAGTATCAGGTCGAGTTCGACGAGCGCGCTGCCGTCTGCGTCATGCTGGTCAGCGGCGGTTACCCCGAGGCGTATAAGAAAGGTTACGAAATCACGGGCATCGACAAAGTTGAAGGCTCCATCGTCTTCCACGCCGGCACGGCGTTGAAGGACGGTCAGGTAGTTACCAACGGCGGCCGCGTCATCGCCGTGAGCAGCTATGGCAAGGATAAGGCCGAGGCCCTGCAGAAATCGTTCACCGAGGCACAGAAGATTGAGTTCCAGGATCGCTACTTCCGCCGCGACATCGGCGCCGACCTGTAAGGGTAAAAGGGTAAAAAAGTAAAAAGGTAAAAGGGTAAAAAGGTAAAGTGATCAAGCGCACACAGAACCGCGTGGCCGAGAGCCGTTTCATGCTGCCGGTGGTGGTGGCCTATGCCATCGCCGTCTGGCTGGCCAGCGGACTGCTCATACCCGCCATCCCCATCACCTCAGCCGAACTGCTGCGGGGCGCCTGGGTGCAGTTTGCGTGCTTCCTCATCTCGGCCTACCTCATGGTCGAGCTGAACAACAGCAACGCCCTCATCCGCATCTACAGCCGCTCCGTCTCCTGTTCGTTCATCGTGCTGGTGTGTGCGGGCTGCTTCCTGTTCAGCTCCCTCGGTGGCGCCATCGTCCAGCTGTGCATGGTCGCTGCCTGCATAGCGGCCTTCCACTGCTACCAGAACAAATCGTCGATGGGCTGGACCTACTACGCCTTCCTCTGCGTCGGACTGGCCAGCGCCGTCTTCGTCCAGATACTCTTCTACGTGCCGCTGCTCTGGGCGTTGATGTTCTTCCGGCTCACATCCCTCAGCTGGCGCACGTTCTTTGCCTCCATCGTCGGACTGCTGACGCCTTACTGGTTTGCCGTTCCCGTCCTGTTCTATCAGGGCAGCATCGACCTGCTCTGGCAGCACTTCACCGCCCTGGCCGACTTCCAGATACCCTTCGACTACCGCCAGGTGACGGTCAACGAGCTGCTGCTCTTCGTCTTCGTCGTGGCCCTGGGCATCACGGGCACCATTCACTACTGGCGGCAGAAGTCGGCCGACAGCATCCGCATCCGCCTGCTCTTCGGCTGCTTCATCCAGATGTGGATGCTGACCATGGTCTTCATCGTGCTCCAGCCGCAGCACTACGACATGCTTATCCGCATACTCATCATCAACCTCTCGCCGCTCATCGCCCACTTCCTGTCGCTCACCTATACGCGCATCACCAACATTGCCTTCTACGTTATTTGTTCTGTTGCCCTGCTGATGACACTCTTCAACCTATGGATGCCATCATTGACTTTCTAATCGGCTACGGTTACTGGGGCATGCTGGTGGCCTCCTTTCTGGCGGGCAGCGTATTTCCTTTCTCGAGCGAGCTCGTCATGACCGCACTCATGGCCACCGGACTCGATCCGTGGCAGCTGGCCCTCTACGGCACCGTCGGCAACGTCCTCGGCTCCGGCCTGAACTACTGCGTGGGCCGTCTGGGCAAGGTTGAGTGGTTCGAGCGCTACCTCCACGTCAGCCCCAAGGACATGGAGCGAGCCGAGCGGTTTATGGCGGGGCGCGGTGCGTGGATGGGCTTTTTCGCCTTCCTGCCCATCCTCGGCTCGGCCATCACCATCCTGCTGGGACTGATGCGTGCCAACGTCCTCATCACTTTTATCGCCATCACGCTGGGCAAGATATTCCGTTATATTATCTTAATTTACGGTGTGGGATTGTTTATATAAGCAAATTTATTCGTAACTTTGCAAGCTAAATAAACCACAAAGACAAAGAAGAATGAAACAATTCAGGATCGTGGACAACGTCTGCGGCTGGCTCGCCTTCCTGGTGGCCGCTTTCGTCTATTGCTCCACCATTGAGCCGACAGCCTCGTTCTGGGACTGCCCCGAGTTTATCACCACTGGTTATCGTCTGGAAGTAGGACACCCCCCCGGGGCACCGTTCTTCATGCTTACTGCCAACCTGTTCTCGCAGTTTGCCAGCGACCCGTCGCAGGTGGCCTACTGGGTCAACATCATGAGCGCGCTGCTCTCGGCCACGTGTATCCTGTTCCTCTTCTGGAGCATCACGCACCTGACGCGGCGCCTGCTGATTGACCGCTGGGACGAGCTGACCACCGCCAAGCTCGTAGCCATTGAGGCCGCCGGCATGGTGGGTGCACTCATCTATACGTTCAGCGACACGTTCTGGTTCTCGGCCGTCGAGGGCGAGGTCTATGCCTATTCGTCGGCCTTCACCGCCGTCGTCTTCTGGCTCATCCTGAAGTGGGAGGACCACGCCGACGAGCCTCACAGCGACCGCTGGCTGGTGCTCATCATGTATATGACCGGCCTCAGCATCGGTGTCCACCTGCTGAACCTGCTCTGTCTGCCCGCCATCGTACTGGTGTGGTACTACAAGCGCTTCCCCAATGCCAACGCCAAGGGCTCGCTCATAGCGCTGCTGGTGTCGTTTGCCCTCGTGGCCGCCGTGCTCTACGGCGTCGTGCCGGGCATCATCACCGTCGGCGGCTGGTTCGAGCTGTTCTTCGTCAACACCCTCGGCATGTCGTTCAACACGGGCCTCTACGTCTATATTCTCTGCCTCGCAGCCGCCACCATCTGGGCCATCTGGGAGACGCAGAATGCTACCGAGGGCAACTGGCGCCGCCAGAACATTGCCTTCATGCTGGCCGTGGGCCTGCTCGGCATACCGTTCTACGGCTACGGCTGGTCGGCCTTCATCATCGGCATCATCGTGCTGGCCGTGCTCTGGTTCGTGCTCAACCGCCGCTACCTGCCCAAGGGTGAGACCAAGCGTGCGGCTCTCGTCACGCCCCGCCTGAAGAACACCGCCCTGCTCTGCATGCTCATGCTGATGATCGGCTACGCCACGTATGCCGTCATCGTCATTCGCTCCGACGCCAACCCGCCGATGGACCAGAACTCGCCCGAGGACATCTTCACCCTTGGCGACTATCTGGGCCGCGACCAGTACGGCCAGCGCCCGCTGTTCTACGGACAGGCCTACACATCGCAGGTGAAGCTCGAGGCCGACGGCCGCTACTGCCGCCCCGTCATGTCGACCGGCAAGCCCGTCTGGCAGCGCAAGGAGAAGGCCTCAGCCGACGAGAAGGACTCTTACTTCATCGTCCGCACCAAAGATGAATACAAGTACGCTCAGAATATGCTGTTCCCGCGCATGTACGATGCCGGCCACGCCCAGGACTACGAGTCGTGGATGGGCGGCGTCAGCGGCTCCGAGGTGCCCTACGACCGCTGCGGCGAGAACATGATGGTCAAGATGCCGTCGCAGTGGGAGAACCTGCGCTTCTTCCTCAGCTACCAGTGCAACTGGATGTACTGGCGCTACTTCATGTGGAACTTCGCCGGCCGCCAGAACGACATCCAGGGCCACGGCGAGCTGGAGCACGGCAACTGGCTCTCGGGCATTCCCTTCATCGACAACGCCCGCCTGGGCGACCAGTCGCTGCTGCCCGACGAGCTCCGCCAGAACAAGGGCCACAACGTGTTCTACTGCCTGCCGCTGCTGCTCGGCCTCATCGGCCTGCTCTGGCAGTCGCTGCGCAAGGGCCAGAAGGGCATCAAGCAGTTCTGGGTGGTCTTCTTCCTGTTCTTCATGACCGGTCTGGCCATCGTCTTCTACCTCAACCAGACGCCCGTCCAGCCGCGTGAGCGCGACTACGCCTACGCCGGCTCGTTCTATGCCTTCGCCATCTGGTGCGGCATGGGCATCGCTGCCATCTACGACCTGCTGGCCAAGAAGCTCAAGAAGGACTATGTAGGGCTGGCAGCCGTGGTTGGCCTGGTGGGCCTACTGGTTCCCATCCAGATGGCCTCGCAGACGTGGGACGACCACGACCGCTCGGGCCGCTACACCTGCCGCGACTTCGGCCAGAACTACCTCATGACGCTCCAGCAGGAGGGCAACCCCATCATCTTCACCAACGGCGACAACGACACCTTCCCGCTCTGGTACAACCAGGATACCGAAGGCGTGCGCACCGACGCCCGCGTCTGCAACCTCAGCTACCTGCAGACCGACTGGTATATCGACCAGATGAAGCGCCCAGCCTACGACTCCCCCAGCGTGCCCATCTCGTGGCAGCGCATCGAGTACTGCGCCGGCACCAATGAGTACGTCCAGGTCGACCCCAGCCTGAAGCAGGAGGTGCTCCAGCTCTATGCCGACCAGCCCGAGGAGGCCCGCAAGCAGTTCGGCGACGAGCCCTTCGAGCTGAAGAACATACTGAAGTACTGGGTGCGCTCGACGAACAACGACTTCCACGTCATACCCACCGACACCCTCTACATGACCATCGACAAGGAGGCCGTGCGCCGCTCGGGCATGATGATTCAGGACTCGATACCCGACCGCATGGTCATCTCGCTCAAGGGCAAGGGAGCCCTCTACAAGGGCGACCTCATGATGCTCGAGATGATTGACCAGTGCAACTGGACGCGACCCATCTACGTGGCCACCACCGTCGGCTCGGAGAACTACATGAACCTCGGCGACAACTTCATACAGGAGGGACTTGCCAACCGCATCACGCCGTTCACCACCAAGGACACCGGCCTGAAGAACTTCGACACCGCGAAGACCTTCGACAACGTCACCAAGCGCTTCAAGTTCGGCAACGTCAGCCAGCCCGGCATCTATCTCGACGAGACCGTCACGCGCATGTGCTACACCCACCGCCGGCTGCTCGCCCAGCTTGCCCTCCACTTAGCCGACGAGGGTGAGGACGAGAAGGCAGCACAGGTACTGGCACTGTCGGAGAAGGAGATACCCACCTACAACGTGCCCGCCGACTTTGCCAGCGGCTCGCTCGACATGGCCCGCACCTACGTCGCCCTCGGCCAGAACGACAAGGCCAAGGCCTACGTTGACGAGCTGTGGAAGAAGTCGAGCCAGTACATGCAGTGGTTCTGCTCGCTCGACGGGCAGCGCTTCGCCAGCTACCAGCGCGACTGCCAGATGCACCTCTACATCATGCAGATGCTCGCCCAGATTGCCGACGACATCGACGAGAAGACCGGCGAGCAATACGCCAAGAAGCTCGAAGACGCCTTCCGCACCTTCCAGGCCAAGGGCGGCAACCTCGGCTTCGAATAATCGAATAATCGAAAATCGAAAATCCGTAAATCGTAAATCGAAAATCGTAAATCGTAAATAGAATAGGTGTTTATTGAGCAGCCCGCCATATACCTCCGCTGGCTCTACCCACGGGCACTCTGGAGAATGAACCGTCACGAACGGTCAGTCTATCTGACCTTCGATGACGGTCCAATCCCGGAGGCTACGCCTTTCATCCTCGACACCCTGCGCCAGCACGGCATCCACGCCACATTCTTCATGGTCGGCGACAACGTGCGCAAGTATCCCGAACTCTACCAGCGCATCATCGACGAGGGCCACCAGATAGGCAACCACACCCACAACCACATCAGCGGTTTCCGACACTCACTACACGAATATAGCTACAACGTCGAGAAGGCCAACGCCTACATCCACGCCCACCTCTTCCGCCCGCCTCACGGCTGGATGCGCATTGCCCAGTATGCCCTGCTCAGCCGCAAGTTCAAGGTCGTCATGTGGGACGTCGTCACACGCGACTACTCCAAGTGGCTCACCGCCGACGATGTCTTCGACAATGTCCGCCGCTACACCCGTCCGGGCAGCATCATCACCTTCCACGACTCCCTGAAGTCCATCGACAAGCTGCGCACAGCCCTCCCCCTCAGCATCGAGTGGCTCAAGCTCCAGGGCTACAGCTTCAAGGTGTTTGAATAAACCATCAACTACAATGAAAACAACAATTTTACGAGCCACGCTGGCAATAATGCTGTGTACTATCGCCGTCAGGGGGTGGGCACAGGATGAGTATATTATCAACGAGAACTTTTCAGACTACCCAAGTAACAATCCTAATCTTACAGAGTATAATAACTGGATAGTTAGGGGATGCCGACAAGGAATGAATGGTACTTGGAATAACCCTTCCTTAAAAGTTGAAAACTATATAAAAGGCAATAAAACAGAAATTGGATATGCCATTACGCCTCCCTTAAACTATAGAGGAGATGTTATTCTTGAATTTGAATATGCACGTGGAACATCAAAAAGCTCTACCATCGACATAACAATTCAAAACGGAGGAACTTTTGAGAATAGTTTGAACCGAAATAGCATTATAGTAACCACTGGCAGCCAAGCGGCATTTTATAGCGAAAGCTACATTATCTTAAATACGACAGAAGCCACAACAATAATGTTTAGTGAACAAAACATAGATAACACTTTTGCCATAGACAATGTCAAGGTCACGAAGATTCCCGTAATACCCCTTAAAGAGTTCTCAAGCAACAGCTCTACCATCGAAGAAAACGCCACAAAGACAGTAACCGTAAACACAGTCCGCACCCTCACCGGCGGCATCTGGAACACGCTCTGCCTGCCGTTCGACGTAACGATGAGCAACTTAGAGCAGGCTTTGGGGACAGGGCAGGACGTACAGTTGCGGATGTTCACAGGATATGCCGACAACGTGATGGCGTTCACGCCGGCAAACGAAATCTCTGCGGGCACACCCTTCCTTATCAAACTGAACACGACGGTCGAGAACCCGACGTTCCACGCCGTGACCATCAGCCACGCCCCAGCCGCAACCGTTACCTTTGATGACGTCAGCTTCGTCGGCACATACAGCCCGGTAGACCTCAAGACCGACGGCACGGAACTCTTCATCACCAAGAACAACACGCTGTCAGTTCCAGCCGAAACGACAAACACGATGAACGGCTTGCGCGCCTACATCAGGGTGCCCGGCACTTTCAACCCCTCAGCCGCCCGGCTGGCCATCGACGAGCCTACCGCCATTCCAGCCATGAACGCCGACAGGCCAGGCCGCTCAGCCGCCGTCTACGACCTCAGCGGCCGCCAAGTAGCGCATCCCCGCCGCGGCCTCTACATCGTCGGCAACCGGCTGACGTTCATCAAATAGCGCGCCGGGGTTTGATGACTTACTCCGTCAGCATCTCAATCAGCAGCGTCAGGTCCTGAATGTCCACCTCGCCGTTGCCGTTGGCGTCGCCGGGAACTGTCAGGGAATGCGATGCTGTAGGCTGCCTCGAGGGCTCCAGCATGCGCCAGAGCTGCACGAAGCATTCTTGGTTGTTAGCGATTGTAATCATAGTTTTTTTCAGAAATCGAAAATGACCAAAATGACCTTGACCAAATGACCGCGTTACAATTTCCGATAGTTCCCGTCCTCCTCCAGCACTGCCAGCCCCTGCTTGCGCCAGTTCTTCAGCATCTGGCGCACGGTGTTGCGGGTCACGCCGGCACCCTTCACCGCCACGCTTTGCTGCATAGCCTGCTCTGTCGTGAACTGTATGTCAAGCCGCTCGAAGATGGAGTCGTTCTTGGTGAGAGAGTAACAAGGGCGAAGCTCACCCTTGGAGTCCTTGTATTCAACGAGGGAAAAATTTCCCCCGTTAACCTTCATCCATGCTGGCTCCATTTTACGGATGGCCTTCAGCACGTCATTGTGAGGTTTACCCGTCAGCTCGGCAATCTCGAGCGACGTCATTGTCTGTTCTCTCAAATCCAAATTTGTTCTCATAGTTCTGTGTGTGTTTAAATAATGATTAATAAAATAGGTTACATCTCACAATTCTCCCCCTGAGGGGAATTTGTCTGCGGTGTGAATTCTCCCCCTGAGTCAGGGGAATTTGTCTGCAGTGTGAATTCTCCCCCTGAGTCAGGGGGAGCAAGAGGGGGTCTGAACAAGTTGATCTGCCCCGCGTTCAGACCTCCCCTAACCCCTCCTGACTCAGGAGGGGAATTTGGGGCGGGGCGATTCCTCCCCTGAGTCAGGGGAGGTTAGGAGGGGTCTGAACAAGGTCAAGAAACATACTTCAAAGGCAAGGACTCCTGAACCATAAATCCACACAAAATCAGACACGGAATCGCTTGTCAAAGAAAAGATTTGTGTGCGATGCGTGAAGATTTAGGGTCCCAAGTCTTCTGACCGATAAAACCCCTGCGAGGCTTCGCAGCCGGCAGGGGTAGACAAATAACAAAAAAACTATTAATAATTATATGCCGTCATATCAATTGCCATTGATAACGGTTTAGTGTGTGGGGGGAATAGTCCGTCACTCCGTCAGCAGCTGGATCAGCAGCGTCAGGTCCTGAATGTCGACCTCGCTGTCGCCGTTCAGGTTGGCCGACTCGAAGGAGAACGGCTGCGGGTCGAGGCCGAGAATGTAGTTGCGGATGGTGGCGATGTCCTGGGCGTCCACCACGCCGTTGCCGTTAGCGTCGCCGGGGATGATTTCGCCCTCGTAGGGTACCCAGTCATAGACTTCTTCATCGTCCCACATCCACACATTCCAGTTCTTGTCCGTAGCAATCTTCACTTGCAACTTGGTCATCAAATTTCCATCGGGGGTCTCATCGTAATAAACCTCAAAAGTTCCTTCTTCGGAAGCAGACTTCCTGTCAGGCAAACTGTTGACGAGTGTAGTCATAGCCGCTCCACGAATCTGGTTGCTGTAGCACTCCAGCCTTTCCAGCGCCGTGTCGTGCGACATGTCAAGGGAAGTCAGCTGGTTGTTGAAGCAAATCAGAGATGTCAGCGCCGTGTTCTTCGACAGGTCAAGGGAAGACAGCTGGTTGAAGCCGCAATCCAAATATGTCAGCGCCGTGTTCTTCGACAGGTCAAGGGAAGTCAGTTGGTTACCGAAGCAATTCAGAAATCTCAGCGCCGAGCAGTCTGACACGTCAAGGGAAGTCAGCTGGTTGATGAAGCAAGACAACTCCTCCAACTTCTTGAAGTATTCGATGCCCTTGAGGCTCTCGATTTCCATCTCGCTAACATCGATTTCCCTCGTCGCCACAATCTCCTCGTCGCTGAGATATCCGTTCTCGTCCCTGTCAATATTCTCGCTGCTGACGTAGGCGCGGAAGTTGTCGTCGGGGAAGTTCGCCTCGCTGATTTCTATGCCATCGAGTGTCTCGCCCTCGTAGGGTATAAAATCCTCATAGTCATCATCCCACATCACAACATTCCAATTCTTTTCCTTGGCAATCTTCACCTGCTTGGTAGTCATCATATTTCCCTCGGGGGTCTCATCGTAGTAAACCCACAAAGTTCCTTCTTCGGAAGCAGACTTCCTGTCAGGCAAACGGTTGACGAGTTTAGTCATATCCGTTCCCCGAATCAGGTTGCTATAGCAATACAGACGTGTCAGCGCCGTGTTGTGCGACACGTCAAGGGAAGTCAGTTGATTGTAGGAGCAATTCAGCTCCTTCAGCCCATTAAAAAACTCGATACCCTTCAAATCAGAAATGTTTAGGTAACTGACATTGATTTCCGTCGTCGCCACAATCTCATCGTCGCTGAGGTATCCGTCCCTGTTCCTGTCAATATCCTCGCTGCTGACGTAGGCGCGGAAATTGTCATCGGGGAAGTTCGCCTCGCTGATTTCTATGCCATCGAGTGTCTCGCCCTCGTAGGGTACCCAATCATATTCTTCTTCATCCCACATCTGTACCTTCCAATTCTTGTCCGTAGCAATCTTCACTTGCACCTTGGTCATCATATTGCCTGCGGGGGTCTCATCACGGTAAACCAACAAAGTTCCTTCTTCGGAAGCAGTTTTCCAGTCAGGCAAACTGTTGACGAGGTTAGTCATAGCCGTTCCACGAATTTGGTTGTTGTTGCAATACAGCGTTTTCAGCACCTCGCATCCCGACACGTTAAGGGAGGTCAACTGGTTGTATTCGCACCGCAGATTTGTCAGTGCCGTGTAGCCCGACACGTCGAGGGAAGTCAGTTGGTTGTTGAAGCACCATAGAACTTTCAGCGCCGGGCAGCCCGACACGTCGAGGGAAGTCAGTTGGTTGTTGAAGCAATACAGCTGAACCAGATTCGTGTTCTTCGAGACGTCGAGGGCGGCCAGTTGGTTGTTGTCAAATTCAAGCTCCCACAACGCCGTGCAACCTGACACATCAAGTTCAGTCATCTTGTTTTCGCGGCACCGCAGCACACCCAGCGCAGTGCAGCCTGACACGTTAAGTTCTGTCAAGTTATTGTCTCTGCAATTCAGCAATGTTAGCGCCGAGCAGCCAGACACATCAAGTTTAGTTAGCTGGCTTTCATAGCAATACAGTTCTATCAGCGCCGTGCAGCCTGACACGTTAAGGGAAGTCAGCTGGTTGTTGTTGCACCACAGCATACCTAGCGCCGTGCAGTTTGACACGTCAAGGGAAGTCAGTTGGTTGTCCCAGCACCCCAACCAGGTGAGCTCCTTGTTCTTCGACACGTCAAGCTCAGTCAGCTGATTGTTGGAGCAATTCAGATTTGTCAACGCCGTGAAATACTCGATGCCCTTCAAATTAGAAATGCTTTGATTTTTGACTTCGATTTTTGTCACCGCCGCAATCTCCGCCTTGGTAAGTATACCGTCAGAACCATACGACTGTGCCTTTACCCAATTGCGGAAATTCGTGTCGGGGAAGTTCTGCCCATCTACTGCCACCGCCAATACCAGTTTAATGGCATCGTAGTTGGCAAGCCAGGTGTATGTGCCGGACTGCTGCAATATGGTCTTATAGGCAGTGATTGGAAATGACTTTTCGATGGGAAGCGTGGTGGCGGGAACAGAGCATTTGTATGTGCTCGTGTTGCAGGTGAAATAGTGGTCCTTGCTCTGGTAGAGGAACTCTGTTTTGCCCCCACTTGTATTGACATTCATTAGCCCGAGCGGAGAACACAGCGCCGAGAGGGCTTTATAATCATTGCTGCTGATAGTTGCCCCGTTGTAGACGGTGACGGTGTAGGTACCCGCTGCCCGCACACCGCTGGCGACGAAAATGAATAACAGTGCCGTGAGGCACACGATGCGGCGGAGGCCGCTTCCCAGCTGCAGGCCGTCGGCTGCGGCGGTGGTGGATAGTTGATTTTTGTTGTCCATAGCTCTATTTATTTTATATTCGTCATTCTGCCTGCAAATATACAAATTTTTCTGCGCGGTACAAAGAAAAAGGTGGAAAAAATGTGTGCGCCTCTGCATTAAACAATTATTATAATCAATTTTTGCTTGAATTTTGAGGGCGAAGCCCCGACCACAGTGGACGATTCGCTTCTTCAGACCTCCCCTAGCCCCTCCTGACTCAGGAGGGGAATCCACGGCGGACCGGATTCCTCCCCTGAGTCAGGGGAGGTTAGGAGGGGTCTGAACAATGGACCATTCGCTTCTTCAGACCACCCCTAACCCCTCCTGACTCAGAAGGGGAATTTGGGACGGAGGTTAGGAGGGGTCTGAACAAGGTAAGGAAACATACTTCTTAGGCAAGGAACCTAATTAACTGAACACGAAGGCACGAAGAATAATGCTCAGTACCCAAAAGGTACCTATCTATGTTGCCAGTTAACATTTTCGAATCTTTATCGTTGGTCGTTTCCGAGAAAAGATGTATCAATCGGTCGCCATTATAGGCGTAAAATCACAGCCCGACGTTCAGCCCCCTACCCCAAGGGAAACTTACTAGGAACCATAAATCCACGCAAAATCCAACGGAAATCTCCTGTCCGTTATTCATTTTTGTGCAAGATTCAATGCCGATTTACGGTTCGTTCGAGCCACTACCCGAATCGAAATTTCGATTGGGGTAAATTTTAAAATCAATTTTCGTTTTAATTTTGAGGGCGAAGCCCCGACCCCCATGGCTTATTCCCCGATTGTTCAGACCTCCCCCAACCCCATTCCCGAGCAAGCTCGCCTACCCGTAGCCTTTCCTGACTCAGGAGGGGAAATATGGCGGACAATTCCTCCCCTGAGTCAGGGGAGGTTGGGAGGGGTCTGAACGGCCGTGTGTCTTGGGAGCTTGTTCAGACCTCCCCTAACCCCATTCCCGAGCAAGCTCGCCTACCCGTAGCCTTTCCTGACTCAGGAGGGGAATTTGGGGCGGGGGGAACTGACAAAGTATATAGGCGAGACACGGCTTCGTGGTCATTTGGTCATGGTCATTTTGGTCAAAATCGATTTCGGAAATGCGGTTATTTGCTCACTATATATAAATATTTAAATATTTATATTATAGTGGCGATTATGACACTGTCAGTTTTCGATTTTGACAAATGACCAAATGACCGCTTTGTGCATGCAAAAAGAAAAAATGAAAATTTCTTCCGAAGTATTCGTAAACCGCAATGAAAATGTCGTACCTTTGTACCTGTAAACATGTTCGTACAAGAATGACAAACTTGGGCACTTAGCACGGCAAATCCGGCCAATTAGCACGACTAACTTGCACAGTTGAGATTTGAGAATTGAGATTTAGTATTAACCTTTTAAAACCATTAAAAACACAACTATGGCAGTAAAAAACACTATTCCAATGCTTGTAGATGT
>CAMHHO010000027.1:0-31199 GCA_946184965.1 uncultured Prevotellaceae bacterium
CGTCGACAATTTCGACAAGCACATCGAGGACACGATGATTGCCGGCGACTACATCTCAGACCGCGCCGCCGTGGAGCAGGTTGTGAGAAAAGCCCCTGAGCAGATTCAGGAACTGGTGAACTGGGGCGTCAACTTCGACCGCAAGGACGACGGCACGTTCGACCTGCACCGCGAGGGCGGCCACTCGGAGTTCCGCATCCTGCACCACGCCGACGACACGGGTGCCGAGATACAGCGCGGACTGATGGAGGCCGTGCGCAGCAACCCCGGCATCACCGTCAAGGAGAACCACTTCGCCGTCGAGATCATCACGCAGCACCACCTCGGCGTGAGGGTGACGAGACGCTCGCCCCACATCCAGTGCTACGGTGCCTACGTGCTGAACCCCGACACCGGGAAGGTCGACACCTACCTCAGCAAGATGACCGTCATGTGTACCGGCGGCTGCGGTGCCGTCTACCTGACCACGTCGAACCCCGTCATCGCCACCGGCGACGGCATCGCCATGGTCTACCGCGCCAAGGGCACGGTGGCCGACATGGAGTTCGTGCAGTTCCACCCGACGGTGCTCCACAACCCCAAGGAGACCCACCCCGCCTACCTCATCACCGAGGCCATGCGCGGCTACGGCGGCATCCTGAAGCTGCCCAACGGCGAGACGTTCATGGAGAAGTACGACGAGCGTCTGTCGTTGGCACCGCGGGACATCGTGGCCCGTGCCATCGATAAGGAGATGAAGATTCACGGCATTGACCACGTCTGCTTGGACGTGACACACAAACCGGCCGAGGAGACGCGCCACCACTTCCCGAACATCTACCAGAAGTGCCTGTCGATGGGCATCGACATCACCCAGGACTACATCCCCGTGCGCCCGGCAGCCCACTACATGTGCGGCGGCATCAAGGTCGACCTCAACGGACAGTCGAGCATCGAGCGGCTCTACGCCCTCGGTGAGTGCTCGTGTACGGGTCTGCACGGCGGCAACCGTCTGGCCTCCAACTCGCTCATCGAGGCCGTGGTCTATGCCGACGCCGCCGCCCGCGACTCGCTGCAGCACGTCGACCTCTACGACTTCAACGAGCGCGTGCCGGAGTGGAACGACGAGGGGACGATGACCAACGAAGAAAAAGTGCTCATCACGCAGTCGGTACGCGAGGTCAACCAGATTATGGCCAACTACGTGGGCATCGTGCGCAGCGACCTGCGCCTGCACCGCGCCTGGGACCGCCTCGACATGCTCTACGAGGAGACCGAGCGACTCTTCAAGCGCGTGAAGGCCTCGAAGGACATCTGCGAACTGCGTAACATGATCAACGTGGGCTACCTCATCACCCGCTGGGCCTTGGAGCGCAAGGAGTGCCGCGGACTGCACTATACCATCGACTACCCTGTCCACGCCTACGACAAATAAAAAACGGGCCATCAAGCCCGAGCTTGAATACCCTTTTCCATACTTGGCGCTACCCGGCGGGTAGAGAGCCTGAACCCGGCGGGTAGAGACGCTCTACCCGCCGGGTAAATTATTACCTCGTCAGCGAGAACTTCAGCGACAGGCCGAAGTCGCGGGTGGTCGTCGGGTACGAGCTGGCTGAGAGCAGCGGCGTGTTGGTCTGGCGGTCGTAATAGAACGTCAGGGTGAGCAGGCGGCTCAGCGTGTAGTCGGCAGCAAACGAAATCTTCAGGGCCGAGTTGCCGCTGCTGGCCGACGAGACACCGGTGGCGATGTCGCGGGTAATGGCAGCCTGCGAGCGCAGCGAGAAGTCGGCACGCATGTTCAGGTCGTGGTTCACGCCCTTTGAATTCGACCTCTGCTGCTGTTGCTGCTGCGATTTACTGTTGTCCTGCGACTGGCTGCCCTTGCGGTTCTGTGCTTTCTTGATCTTGCGGCTGCCCTTGGCACCGAAGAGGTTCAGTTTGAAGTCGCTGATCTTATAGCCGAGACCGATGACCCAGTCGTTGGAGCGCTGCTCGTTCAGCTGGACGCTGGTCATCGAGAGGTTCAGCACGCGGGTGGTGCGGTACTCCAGTTTGACGGTCATGTTGTTCTGCAGCGTCACGTCCATGCCAAGCAGGGGCGAGAAATTCTCGTTGATGCTGACCGTCGATATGTTATACATCGTGGAGGCCGAGAGCGAGCCGTCGGCACCGCTGACGAAACCGAGGTCGCCCATATACTCGAGCCACGACGAGTAGCTGGCATACGAGCCGATGGCGAACACCGACTTATAGCCGTGGTTGATGTTGACGCTCTTGAAGCGGTCGGCCAGCCAGGGAATCTTCGACAGGCCGCTGTAGCGCACCGTCCAGTTGGGGAGCATCCGCGTCAGCGACGGGAAGAGGTCGAGCGAACCGCCTGAGCCACTGGTATAGGCAGCCAGGAAAGCAGGCACCAGCACGTCGGCAGAATACTGCCCCACCGGCCCCACCGACTCAGGCACGCCGGCATACTGCGCCTGCACGCGGGCCTGATACTCAGGAATGATGCGGCAGAACTTGTCGAACGTCTTTGACGAGTAGCCCGAGGTGGCGTCGCCCGTCCGCTCGAAGGCCGAGCCAATGGAGATGGTGGTCATGTTGAACGTACCACTGCGCGTAGTCGGCGACCCCTCGTACATATACTGTACGCTCTGGGCACGGGTCATCGTGCGCGAGGCGTTGAGGTCGACTTTCAGGTCGCGGATCGGCTCGATGGTGGCGCGCAGCTGCAGGTCCTCGTTGGTCGACGAGGTGAAGGGTGTGGCCACGGATTCGCTCATCAGCCAGCCGTTGCGGGCGGCCTTGTCCAAGTAGCCATCGCCGGCAAAGCCGAAGGCGAAGTCGAGGCCCGGCGAGAGCACGCTTCCCGTGCGCTGGCCGAAGGCATCGCCCACGTTGGGCATAAATCCCGGCAGAGTCATCGAGCGCTGGTTGCGGTAGCTGATGTTCACCGTGCGCACCATCATCAGCAGTCGGCTCACCTGCTGGGCCGGCTCATACCACCACTGCTTGTCGAGCGGCTCCTTAGGCAGCACGCTGAGCTTCAGACTAAGCGACGAGTCCTTGGCAGTGGAGTCCTTGGCGCGCAGCTTGGCGGCCAGGTCCTTCGGCAGCTTGACGGTGATATTGTTGTCGTCCTTCACCTTCCACTTCAGCTTCACCTGCTTGCCGTCAGGGCCCTTGGCCGAGATGAGCAGTCGCTTCGACTTCTTGCCGTGCTGGACGGTCATCGTCGTGTCGGGCGTCAGGGTGATTTCCTTCTGGAAGGTGTTCTTGTTCTTGGGCAGGGCCTTTTCTTCCTTGGCGTCGTCTTTCTGGGCTTTCTGGGCTGACTGGGCATTTTGGGCGTTCTGGGTGTTTTGGGATTTTGTGGGCTTCTTCTCGGTCTTCTTGGCGGGAGCCTTCTTGAAGCGCTCGTTCACCTTCTTGAGGAAGGGCGAGTGGTTATAGAGGGTCTCGAGGTTCAGCGCACCGTTGATGTTCAAGTTGCGGTTCGAGGTGATGATGTTGCCAAGCGAGCGGCCGTCGTCCATCTCCGTGCCGCGCGTCCACGTGTAGGTAGCGTTGTAGGAGGCATCGCTGTTCACCCAGTCGAAGATGGGCAGCTTGTTCAGCGGCAGCTGGTAGGAGGCGGTGAACGACTGGTTGTAGTCGAGCGGCTCGCCCCAGTGCAGGATACTCTGCTTCACGGAGTCCTTCCAGGCCGTGTAGCGCTCGGGGTAGAGGTTCTTGTTGATGGGTGTGTAGGGCTCCTCAATCCGCGCGCGGGTGGCCGACTGGAAGTTCATGTGCAGGTTCTTCGTCAGGTCCCAGCGCAGCTGGAAGTCACGGTTCCAGAGGAACTGCTCGTTGAACGTCAGCGGCAGGTTGGGCGACTCGGTGTTCTCGAGGTCGCGCTCCTGCAGTTCGCTGTAGTCGCGCGTCAGCTCGCTGTTGAAGGCGATGGTCTGCGGCAGGTAGTTCAGTCCGAGGGCCTTGGGGAAGCTGAGCCACTTCGACTTGCCCTTCAGCTTACTGAACGGCTCCCACGTCTTGTAGACGGGCGAATAGTTGTACGACAGTCCGCCGCGCCAGTGGTCGTCGTTCTCGAAGACGGTGGTCTCGCCGGTGGTGTGGTTGTGGCTGTGACTGTATGAGAACGAGAAGTTGGCGGGGTCGTAGGGCATGGGGTGACGCTTGTTCTTGATGCCCACGCGGACGTTGGAGAGCGAGAAGTTGCGCGACAGGCGCTTGCTGACGGCTATCGACTCCACGGAGTCGCGCTCGCGGGCACTCATGGCGTCGAGGGCATCCTCCAGGTCCATATCGGTGTCGAGGGGGTTGTACTTCGGTCGCACCTCGTCCTTGGTCACGCTATAGTAGAAGGGTATGTTCACCTGGGCCTTGTCGGGGAAGAACTTGCCCAGCTCGAGGTTGGCCGTCATGGAGTACGAGCGCTGGTTCTCGTTCGAGCGCTGCAGCACGTTCTCCTCCAGTCCGCCGAAGCCGTCGGTCATGTAGCGGCCCGTCAGACTGACGCTGCCGAAGTCCGACAGCTGCACGTTGAGATTGCCCGATGCTGCCCAGCCGCCCTCGTTGTTATACTCCTTCAGGCGCAGCTCGTTGACCCACACCTCGCCCGACTTCGCCGTGCTCGACAGGTTGCGCACGCCGATGACCATCGTCTTCACCTGGCCCAGGCTGGGATTACCCATGACGCTCACCTTGTTGTTGGGACGGTCGTCGTCGTACTGCGAGAACAGCTGGTTATAGCTCACGCCACCTTCGCTCCTGAGCTTGTTGCGTGCCTTCTTGATGCGGGTGAAGACGCTGATGTCGACGTCGAGCATGTTCTCGTTGGGCCACACCTTTGAGCGGTCGTTGGCCGACAGCCACGAATAGCGGCCCTCGGGGGTCAGCTTCAGCGGTATCTCGTACTCGTAGTAGTTGTTCTTGTAGTCGCTGCCCAGGCGGATGAAGACGGCCAGCTGGTCGTCCTGCAGGTTGGTGGTGTTGGGCAGCAGGTGGTTGGCATGGACGAACATCTGCAGGCGCTTGTACTGGCGCAGGTCGTAGTTCAGGTTCTTATAGACGGCCTTCGACTCGCCCTGGCTCAGGTTGCGGACGGTCAGACAGAGGGCCTGCTCGTTGTTCTCGACGAGCTGCGGCTGGTTGGGGTCGGTGGCGCGGCTGATGCCCGGCGGCAGGGTGTAGGCCACGGGCTGGCGGTCGGTGTTCTCCTCAATGTTGACGGCACTCATCTCCATCGTTCCCGTCTCGGCGCCGGCGGCCGTCATCAGGCTCTGCTTGTACTGGCGCCACTCGCCGCGCACGAGGTCGAGACTTCCGAAGCGCAGCACGATGGGCTTCTCGAAGCCGGTGAGGAACATACGCATGAAGCGGATTGAGGTGAAGTCGCTGATGCTGCCCACACGGTCCTTGCACTCGGCCAGCGGTATGCGGAACTGATACCAGCGCACGGTGATGGAGTCGCCGTTGCGCAGCTTGACGTAGCTGTCGCGGCGGTCGGTGATGTAGCTGTCGGTAGCCGTGCCGTTGTTGTAGGCCTGCAGCTCGTCGTCGCTGATGCGCACGCGGTACTGGAAGTAGCGCTCATACTCGTTGAGCGTGAAGTCCTGGTTGATGTCCTCCACGTCGGGGCCCGTCTTGTAGCTCGTGTCGTAGGTCTCCGTGCGGTTGTCGGTGTCGGGCGAGTTGCCCTGCGGGTTGTTGATGCGCTTGTAGCGGTCCAGGATACTGGTCTCGGCCTGGTCGAAGTCCGAGCCGCGGAAGTAGTGGTAGTCGTCGCCTGCAGGATCCTGTCGCCAGGCCTGGAGCAGCGAGTCGTTGGTGACGATGGTGCTCACCTGGTCGAGCCACTCCTTATAGGCGCCGTACTGGCGCTCCTCCTCGTCGTTGAGTCCGTTCAGACCGACATCCTGCAGGGCGCGCGAGCCAGTGGTGGTGGCAAAGGCGTAGGTCTGCGAGGGTTGCTCGGGAATGCGGCCCCACTGCGTCGTACTGAACGCGCTGGTGCCGTCGACGGGCATGCCGCTCTCGTAGAACTTCTTGCCGTCGCGCAGCACGTCCTCGCTGACCTCACCGAGGTTGATGTAGAGGTCGCCTGAGTACTGCGAGGCGGTGCCCGCGCGGCGCTGGTAGATGAAGGGATCCATGAGCCAGAACTCCACATATTCTATATTGGCCTGCTCGAAGTCGGTGGTCTCCAGACGGCGCATCATGCCGCCCCACTTCGCCGAGGGGTTCATCAGCGAGCCGTCGGGGTTCAGCTGGGTGGTCAGGTTATAGGGACCGCGCTCCTGGGGATAGTAGGCCAGATTGAGCACGTCGAGCTTCGACGTGGCACCGTTGTAGTTCGACTGGTCGCGGTTGGGGTAAAGCTCCTTGATATAGACCTCGCGGACACGGTGGTCGGAGAGCTGTTCGAGGTCGCTCTTGATGTGGCCGGGCGTGAGACTCGACGAGCGGTTGGTGAACAGCTGGTCGACGTAGTACCACGACAGCAGGGCGCGCCCGTAGCCGGAGCTCGTGCCGGTCTTGTCGGCGGCTTCGGGCATCATCGAGGGCACGCTCGACAGCGACCACGCCTTCGGCTCCTTCACCGAGATGAGGTTCTTCGTGTTCTCGAAGTCATCCAGATATGAGGCATTGTCCTGCGTACCACTGGCGCGCCCGGCAATGAGCTGGGCAAACTCGCCCGACAGCTGTATCTGCGAGGGCTGCGTCACGTGCAGGAACGGTATCTTGTCGAGCATATTGGTGAGCCACTGCGACTCCTTCTTCCAGCTCAGGTTCAGCCCCCAGATGGTGTTGTTCAGCGGCTCCTCGCCCATCGACACCTTCGTGGTCAGGGCCTGCTCGGAGAGGTGCATCAGCGTACCGCCGAGGATGAAGTTCTTCGAGAAGTCGTACTCCCAGTTGATGCCGTACATCGTCTTGCGCTGCATGCCGTAGTCGGTGTTCGACTCGAACGAGGCCCTCACGTCGGTCTGGGCGTCGAGGATGCTCTGGTTGATGATGGTCACCTCGCCGGCTGAGTAGTCGACGGTGTAGTCGGAGCCTTCCATCAGCTCGACGCCGCCGGCGGTCACCTTCACCGAGCCCTGCGGCACGTTGTAGGCACCGAGCGAGATGACGTTGGCACTCGAGCCCTTGAACTGACCCGTCATCAGGAACTTGTCCTTCTCGGCCGTCTGCTTGGCAATGGTCTTGGTCGAGTCGTAGAGCTGGTCGAAGACGTACTTGTCGGCCAGGTCGCCCAGGCCGGCCTCCTTCATCTTCTGACGCAGATAGTCGCCGAAAGGCTCGGCGGCAGGCAGGAAGACACGGCCGTTCTGCACGGTGTAGCCGCTGACGAAGTCGAACTGGCCGTTGGCGTGCGGCTTCATATTGTTGTCCAAGCGGTCGCAGCCCAACATCTTCAGCAGCGTCTGCGACTTCAGCTTCTCCTCGGGCAGATAGCTCAGGTAGACGCCCGCCGTGTCGCTCTGGTACTTGATGTCGAGGCGGAACTTCTCCTTCTCGATGTTCGTGGCCAGATAGTAGACGTTCTTCATCATCAGGTCCCAGTTGCCCTGCGAGGGACTGTTCGACGTGTTCTTCAGCGACTTCACAAACAGGCACTTCTTCGTGTCGGTCAGGTCGCTGGCAAACTCACCCACCTGGAACGTGCGGCCGGCGTAGGTGTACTCGAAGGCCACGGCCAGCACCTGGTCGGTCTGCAGGCCGGTCTTCAGCGTGACGTAGCCCAAGGCATCGTTCACCGTGTATTCCGACGACGACAGCAGCCGCGCCGAGGCCAGCTTCTCGTAGTCGACGCCGCCACGGATGCCGTCGATGCCCTCCAGAGCCGTGCTGACGGCATCGACGCTGCGGGCGGCAGAGTCTACCCGGCTCATCAGCGTCGTATAGACATCGTTAGCCAGGTTACTGGGCACGGTCTCGCTGCCACCCGTCCAGCGGGGGTTCGAGAGATGCTCGTTCTCACCCAAGTCGGTGAAGGCCACGATATTACGCGTGTTGTTGGTGTTGGCCGTCTTGTTGGTCACCCACACCTCCACACGGTTAATTTTCACGCCGGTGGTCAGGTTGGGCAGGGTCGACATAGCCCGGTCGTAAATCTGGCGGAAGTAGTGGGCCAGGAAGAAGTGGCGGTTCTCCTCGTAGTCGGCAGCGTCAATCTCGAACGGCGTGGTCTGCGTGCCGCCCCTCGACGAGACGCTCTTCGTGGTCGACTTCTTCTGCGACACGACGGCATCCAGTTTCAACTTGCCGAACTGCATGGCGGTGTGTATGCCGAAGAGGCTCGATGCGCCCTTCACCAGCGAGTTGTTGGTGGGGAACGAGACGTTGCCAGCCTCCACCAGTTTGATGATTTCATCCTCCTTGCCGTCAAACTTCAGCTTCAGGTTCTGCGTGTCGAAGTCGAAGGTGGCGTCGGTGTTGTAGCCGAAGTTGAAGTTCATCTTGTCGCCCACCTTCGCATTGGCCGTGATGTTGATCTTCTCGTCGAAGTCGAAGTTGGTGGTCTTGCGGTTGCGGATGGGCAGCGATGGGTTGTCGATGTTCTTCAGCGTGGCGCCAAGCTTCAGCTCAGCCGTTCCCTGCGTCTTCACGCGCACGCCGCCGGGACCGAAAATCTTCTCGGCAGGTCCCAGGTCGAAGTGCATATCGGTGAACGAGAACTTCTCCTTGCCCTGCGTCTTGACGGCCTCAGCGTTCTTGCTCTTGAAGAAGGCCGTGCGGCTCTGACGCTCGCTCCACTTCAGATACTCGTCGGGCGTCATCAGGATGGGGGCGTTCAGGTAGCCGTCGCCCATCTTCGAGCCGACGAAGTAGAGGTTCAGCGAGTCGTTATACTCAGCCTGCTGCTTGATGTTGTCAGGCATCCTCAGGTCGATGACCGTCGAGTCCAAGTCCTCGGTCACCACCGGTGCCGTCCGCTGAATCTTCCAGCGGGCGTGCAGCAGCGAGTCAGGGATGGTCTCGTCCTCGACCTCCAGCTTGGGCTGGGCCTTGACAGAAGACCCAGTAGACCCACCCCCGGCCCCTCCCTGTGAGGGAGGGGAGGGGTTACCCTGCTGCGGCTGGTTGCGCTGTTGCTGATTGGTCTGCGGCTGATTGGTCTTCGGCTGATTGCGCTGCTGCTGGCGCCGGCGGTTATCGTCCTGCGGGGGCGTAGCAAACAGCGAAACGGCAATGAACAGGAACAACACAAGATAGAGCACACCTCCCGAAGAAGCGTACTTCCTAATCACCTTATATATATCGTTCCTCTTCATCCTCTTCACTATCTACTCCCCTCCCTCACAGGGAGGGGTCGGGGGAGAGTCTTTTATTTTATCTGCTTCAGCGCCAGCTTCACCACCTGCTCCACGGGCAGCTGGGGCTGCTCCTGCAGAATCTGCGTCACCACCTTATGCGTCGGTGCGGGCGAGAAGCCCAGCATCGTCAGGGCGGCCACGGCCTCGTCGCGCACGGCGTTGTTCACGGGGGCTGTCATCGTGCCGCCGGCGGGAATCTCGCTGGCAATGCCGAGGTCCACAATCTTGTCTCTCAAGTCGACGATGATGCGCTGGGCCGTCATCTTGCCCACGCCCTTCACGCTCTGTATCAGCTTGGCATTGCCCGTCGAGATGGCGTTGCACAGCTCCGCTACGCTCATGCCCGACAGCATCATCCGCGCCGTGTTCGCCCCCACCCCACTCACGGTGATGAGCAGCTGGAACATCTCGCGCTCCTTCTTATCCTTAAAGCCGTAGAGCACGTAGGCATCTTCGCGGATGGCCTCATAGACGTAGAGCTTACAGACCCCTCCCGTCCTCCCCTGTTTAGGGGAGGTAACCTGTTCTCCCCCTAAGCAGGGGGAGTTAGAGGGGGTCTTTTGTAGCGCCGTAAACGTGTTCAGCGAAATGTTCAGACCATACCCCACTCCGGCGGCTTCAACCGTAGCGTATGCAGGCGTCAGCTCGGTCAGCTCGCCCTTGATGTATTCTATCATTATATTTCCTTTTTTGTATTAATACATTCAGAATAACGGCTGCAACTCCCCTTTTATTGCATTGCGCAACAGAAAAAGACCTCCCAACCTCCCGTTTTCTTCCGAAATGCCTTTGTAGACAGGGGCTTCGACACGGGAGGTCAAACGCAGAGAGGTCCCTTTGACCTCCCGTCGATCTCCCGCCTCGAGCCCTTGCATGTCGACGGGAGGTTGACGGGACCTCAGACGGGACCTCTGACGGGACCTCTGACGGGAGGTCTCAAAATCTCGAAATCCTTTATCCATCGGCGTTTCAGAAGACGGACGGGAGGTCCAACCAAACTGGCGGTTTGCCCGGCTCAACCCGCCCAGTTACTCCGACCAACCCGCCCACTTGCTCCGTCCATCCCGAAGTGCATAAACATACACAGTTTTTCGTATCTTCCACTTTTTCCTGCCTTTTTCTTTGTCCTTTCACAACTTTTTTGTATCTTTGCACCGTCGCTTAAACACTCGGAACTATGGAAGAAAAGAGATATCCGAAGATTGAAGAGGAGGATGACAGCCTTACTGCAGCCGAACCAGTCATTGCATACGCCACACGGGAGTATGGGCATTCCGGCATTACCTATATGGGTGAAGAAGCTGAGAAAATAGAGCAGATTCCCCTTGGGGCGTTCGGGTTCTATACCGACGACCCGGATGTGTTCGAGCAACGGGTGGCAGAAATCGAGGCCGACATGGACGAGCTGGATGCCGGCATCGAAGACCCTGAGAAGTGGATTTCTTCTGAGCAGATGTGGGCTGAACTATACCAGAAGCATCCATGGTTAAGATAAAATGGCTTAAAAAAGCAAGCAGAGTGCTTGACGAACACTTGGTATACGCAAGTGTCGAATTCGGCAAATCAACTGCAAAACGATGGATTAACGAAGTTGCTCATGTTGAAGCACAAATAGCATCAATGCCAACGTCTTATACAAAGGAGCCTTTGCTTGTAGGAAAGAAACACGTGTATCGTTATTGTCATCTGATGAACCGACGTTTCAAGCTGATATATTGTTACTATCCATCCTCTAACACCGTACACATTGTTGACATCTGGGACACTCGTGTGAATCCAGAAACATTGAAACGAAGGATACGATAAAGTTTTTCTCCGAATCGCTTGGCGGTTCGGGGATTTTTTTGTATCTTTGTCCCCGACTCAGGTAGCCCGTCTGGGTGAGCGGGTCGAAACTTAGTGGAAAAGGACGTTTACGAACGTTATCTTCAGCATCTGAATCTCGCAAATTCAAGCACTTGAAGATACGCAACCGAAGCGTCCACTTTGGGTGTATTGTACCCTGTTCATCTTTGAACAGCTTCAATATATCTCGGCGTGGGCTATCGAGTTGCTTATCCTAGTGCGAGGCAATGCGAGAGCCCAGATGCGGGATAGGCGAAGTAGAGCACCCACGTCTTTACGTTTAACACATTCAATCGCTGAATCGGGGTGGCTATAGGCAGAGTGTTTATGGCGTATGGTACAAGAAATGGTAGGCAAAATCCCTAAAGTGGAATGGTTGTTTCGTCAAACAGTATTAAATGCAAAGGTAGCAAAAATTGGTGGAAACAAGTATTGTATTCATCATCTTTATGGACTAAAGGATATAAAGACAAACAAGCCAATAGAAGACAAGGGTATCGTAGAATTCCAAGCGAAAGCAGAAGTTCACTTTGTTCCATTGGATGAAGGTGGCATCTCTTTTTCGAATGGTGAATATTTGATTTTAGGGTCATTAGAATGGAAAGATGATAACTGGACTATAGTTGACCAATTGGTAATTAAGGATTGGGTTAATACTTTAAACTTACAAAAATGGGAGAAAGATGAGCAAGGTGATATATAAATATGGTAAGGAAACGTATTCTTTTGAAACAGAGTTGCAATACGATTCTAATGTGGAATCCCCAGAATTCCAACTTGAAGAACATCTGAGGATGGAAATCAAAGAGCACAAGCGGCATTTGGATCAACAACCAGAAAACGGATACATTCGAGACGTTGTTTTTGAAGATGATAGCGGTTTAAAGGCGCAGATAACAGACTTTATAAATATTGGAAACATTATAATTACGAAAAGATGAAACAGTTATTACCTAAACAATTATTAATTGCGTTTTGCATATTATTAAGTATTAATGCTAAAGCTATCAATGCGACCATTGATTGCTTAAGATATGATTTAGCAGGAACTGTTGCAACTGTTATTGGATATGACGCAAACACGATTCCAGAAGAACTAGTTATTCCGGAAACTGTGGAGTATAATGGACTGACATTTACAGTGACTAAAATCGACGCAGGTGCATTCTTGTTATGTGACAAGATTGTCTCAGTGACTGTGCCTACAACTGTTTCACAAATAGGAGAAACATATGATCACGGTTATAATTTTTCTGGTGTGGGGTCAAATTACAATGGGTACTATGATCAAAATAAAGGAGGTGGAACTTACTATATCGCATATGGAGCTTTTAGGAAATGTGATAATTTGCGAAAAGTAATATTATCCAATACAACACTAATAGGTGTGCGCTCTTTCGAACGCTGTGATAAATTGGAAGAAGTTGTCCTTAAGGGATGTGTCACTATATGCAATTACGCCTTTAATCAGTGTCACTCTTTAAAAACAATAGACTTTGGAGAACGATTAACAACAATAGAAGGAGGTTCAACATCGGGGGTTATAAACGGTCCTTTTTCATACTGCACTTCTTTAACAAACATAGTACTACCCGCTACCATAAATAAAATTGGTAGCTACTCCTTTTATGGTTGTGACCTTGTACAAAATGTTATTTATTTAGGAGACAATGTAGTATCAACAGGTCTAAGCAATATTAACACTTACACTCGTCGAAATATGATTAGCTGGATCTCCAATACTTTCACCTACACTGGTTCCGCACCTACTCCAATCTTTACCAATAACCTACCTACAGGTTTCCAGCCAAAGAATGGAATAATACTACCAGAATTGGAAAAGAATGTTGGGTCATATAATACTGTAATACCCGTGACATTTGTCAACAACAATATAGAGTTCAATGTTAACATTCCATATAGTTACACTATTGAACCCGTTACATTGACAGCACGGGTAAAAGACACTTCAAGGATATATGGTGAGAATAATCCAAAGCTCGAATCAGAATACTTTGGTTTCGTCACAGGCGAGGATGAGTCAGTAATATTAGACGAAGGAACGTATTCGACTTCAGCAACTGCCAGTAGTGCTGTAGGGACATACATAATAACGCAAACAGGCGTGACGGCGAAGAACTACGCTGTGACCTACGAGCCGGGCACGCTGACCGTGACAAAGGCTCCGCTGACGATGACCGCCCGCAACAAGACGATGGACTACGGCAGTCGCGTGCCGACGCTTGAGGTGGACTATGCGGGACTGAAGAACAGCGAAGCAAAGCCCGCGTGGACCGTGGAACCGACCATCACGACGGAGGCCAGCCCCACGAGCGACGCAGGCACATATTCCATTGTTATCAGCGGGGCCGAGGCCAAGAACTACAATGTGACGGTGAAGCCGGGCACGATGACCGTGCGCAAGGTGGCGCTTACAGCAACGACGATGAACGCCAGCCGTGAATACGGCGACGAGAACCCCGACTTCGAGCTGACCTACTCGGGACTGAAGAACGACGAGACGGCTCCGGCATGGACGGTGGAGCCCACCTTCACCACGCCCGCCACGAAGACCAGTCCCGTGGGCACCTACAGCATCAGCGCTTCCGGCGGCGAAGCCAAGAACTACTACGTGGACTTCGTGAACACGGGCAAGCTGACCGTCGAAAAGGCCCCGCTGAGGGCAACGGCCCGCTCGCTGACAAAGGTACAGGGCGAGAGCAACCCCACGCTGATTATCGACTACGAAGGCTTCAAGAACGGTGAGACGCCCGACGTGCTCATCAAGGAGCCTACGGTCACAACAACGGCAACGAAGAACAGCCGCATAGGCACGTACTCCATCACGGTGAAGGACGGCGAGGCCGCAAACTACGAGTTTGAATATGTTGGCGGCACGCTGACCGTCGTCGAAGACCCCAGCATCGTCGTGACCACCGACGACCGCATCACCGTCAACGAGGTGAACACCCGCAAGGGCAAGACCGTCGAGGTGGCCATCGGCTTGGAGAATCAGTCGAGCGACCTGACGGCCTACCAGTTTGAACTGACACTACCCGCAGGCTTCACCATAGCCAAGAACGCGAAGGGCAAGTTCCTCGTGACGAAAGGCGACCGCTATGAGGACGACGAGCAGTCGCTGACGGTCACCGACCAGGGCGACGGCATCTACCGCTTTGTGTGCTTCTCGCTGGAGAATGGCGTGATTGAGGGCACTAGCGGCGCCCTGCTGACTGTCTCGGTTGACGTGGCCGACGATATGGAGGCCGGCACCTATCAGGCCAGCGTGGGCAACATCGTGCTGACCAAGAAGGGCGGTCTCCAGCAGAAGACGGCCGTCGTGAGGTTCAACATCGTGGTTGACAACGTCATCATGGGCGACGCCAACGGCGACGAGGAGGTGAACGTGACCGACATCGTCGAGATGGTGAACTGCATCATGAGCAGGCCGTCGGCAAGGTTCGTGGAGGCTGCCGCCGACCTGAACGGTGATGGTGAGGTCAATGTGACCGACATCGTCTTAGTAGTGAACATCATCATGGCCGCCGACGGCAACGGCTCGCGCACCAGCATACAGGGCCAGTGGGCATCGACCGCCAACGACCAGCTGGCACTCACCGGTGCTGTCGGACAGCCGTTCGGACTCTGGCTGACGAACGAGGCGGCATACGTGGCTTCGCAGTTTGACATCAGGCTCTCGGCGGGGCAGACCTTGGAGAGCATTGCGTTAAACAACAGTCGGGCTGGCGGGCACCTGCTGACCTGTGAGGAGATTGCCGACGGGCTGTACCGCGTGGTGGTCTGCTCGCTGACGGGCAATGCCTATCGCGGCGACAGCGGTGAACTGCTGACCATCAGCGTGAAGGGCCAGGGCGAGGTCGCCGTTGAAAAGATCCTGTTCGTGACTGCCGATGCCGCAGAGAAGCGGTTTGCCGACCTGCACAGCGGCACAACGGCCATCAGTACGGCCCGACTGCTGGCAGCTCCTGCCGACGTCTATACGACGGATGGCAGGATGGTGCGCAGCCAGGCCACCAGCCTCGACGGTCTGAAGAAGGGCGTGTATATTGTCAACGGCAGGAAGGAGGTCGTAAGATGAGACTATACAAAGCAATGATACTGGCTGTCCTGCTCGCATTGGCGGGCAGGACGCTGGCCGACAACCTGACGGTGGAAGCTGTAACGCTGATGCCCGGCGAGACGAAGCAGGTGGCCATCAGTCTGGAGAACCCGCAGAAGGCATACGCCGCCTTCCAGTTCGACCTGCTGCTGCCCGAGGGCATCAGCATGGCGAAGAACGAGAAGGGCAAGTTTATAGCCAGCTTAGACGAGGACCGCAAGGACGACCACACGCTGAACGTCTCGGAGAAGAGCAGCGGCGTGTACCGTCTGATGACGTTCTCGATGAGCAATGCCGACTTCTACGGCACGACCGGGCCTCTGGTGTATGTGACGCTGCAGGCCGACGGTGATGCCAGCACGGGCGCGAAGACCGCCACCATAGCGTCGCAAGTGTTCACGGAGTGGAACGGCGACCAGAGCAAATGGGCTGATGTCAGCTTCACGGTTACGGTAGGCTCGTCGTTGCTTATCGGCGACGTGACCGGCGAAGGCAATGTCAATGTCGCCGACGTGACGGCCTTGGTGAACTACATCCTCGGACGCGGCACGCTGGCCAATGAACCGGCGGCTTATGTAAACGACGACACGAAGATTGACATCCAGGACGTGACGGCGCTTATCGGGATTATCAAGAAGATGTAGTCTTACAGAGCACGTTTATGCCGATTATTTCGGCCACTTTTGCTATTATAGTTGCCATTCGCACTTTTTATCCTACACTCCCTGCACTTCCTACACCTAAGAAAGTTCAACAAGTGTAGGAAGTGTCGGAAGTGCAGGTTGTTTCCTGCGATTCACAATCAGTATGGCAGATACTCAATCACCCATAGGTCCGGAAGAACATGACCAGCAGGGGGATGGTGAGCATCGAGAGGAGGGTGGTGATGAAGGTGACTTCGGTGATGACGGTGGTGTCGCGACCGTACTTCAGGCAGAGGATGGTGCCGTAGGTGGCCACGGGCATGGCGATGACCAGGGTGTTGATGTTGACCACGAAATCAGAGAAGCCCAACAGCGACGTCAGGTAATAGACGGCGACGGGAAGGAAGACGAGCCTGAAGAGCGTCGTCAGGTAGACGGTGCGGTTGCCGAGCATCGTGCGCAGGGAGAGCTGCGACATCGACGAGCCGATGATGAGCAGGGCCGCTGGCACGGTGATGTTGCCAAGCATGGTAAGGGGCTGGCTGACGAACGCGGGGATGTTGTCGATCTCGAGTGCCACGATGGCCATTGTGAGGTAGGCGGCGAGCATCGGCGTCGAGTAGAGGACCTTTTTCTGGAACCGGCTGCCCTCGACCTCGCTGCTGCCCGTGACGAGCACCGTGCCGATGGTGAAGACGGCAAACGTGTTGACGACGTTGAGGACGGCGGCATAGAATACGGCCTCGTGGCCGAAGATGGAGGCGACGACGGGATAGCCCATGAAGCCGACATTGCCGAACATCAGCGCGAAGCCCACGACGCCCTCGTCCTGCTGCTGCCGCGTCAGGTAGCGGGGCAGGAGGAACGCCACCGCCGTGAGCACGACGTAGGTGATGACGCTGATGGCGAGCAGCGGCAGGATATAGCGGCGGTCGGGCAGCTGGCCCGTCATCGCCGACGAGAGGATGAGCGCGGGACAGGTGATATTGATGACCAGCCGCGACAGCTGGCGGTCGAAGTCGCCGCCTAAATACCCCAACTTGCCCGCCACGAAACCGACGATGACGAGGGCAAAGAGGGTCATCATTACTACAAACATAATCGTTAGCTTTTCTTCTATTAACGCAAAGAAGTGACATTTATTGCTAAATTTTTCCGTCATTTTGTTACGGTTTTCCCAAAATATGTGTAATTTTGCAGCCGAAAAAGACAAAACGGAAACAAAAACGAAAACGAAAACGAAAAAAGACAGAAGGAAGTATGAAGAAAATCAGAGCAGCCGTCGTTGGTTACGGCAACATCGGAAAGTATGCGCTCCAGGCCCTGGAGGCAGCACCCGACTTTGAGGTGGCAGGCATCGTGCGCCGCAACGGTGCCGCCGACAAGCCCCAGGAACTGGCACAGTATGACGTCGTGAAGGACATCCGCGAACTGAAGGACGTGGACGTGGCCATCCTCGCCACACCCACCCGCTCGTGTGAGGAGTATGCCCGGCAGATTCTGCCCCTTGGCATCAACACCGTCGACTCGTTCGACATCCACACCAGCATCCTCGACTACCGCGCAGCCCTCACACCTATCAATAAAGAGACAAAGACCGTCAGCGTGATTGCCGCCGGATGGGACCCGGGCAGCGACTCGATAGTCCGCACGCTGATGCAGAGCCTTGCCCCGAAGGGTCTGAGCTATACCAACTTCGGTCCCGGCATGTCGATGGGCCACTCGGTCTGCGTCCGCTCGAAGGCCGGCGTGAAGAACGCCCTCTCGATGACCATTCCCCTCGGCGAGGGTATCCACCGCCGCATGGTGTACGTGGAACTTGAGGACGGTGCCAAGCTCGACGAGGTGACGGCAGCCATCAAGGCCGATCCTTACTTCGCCAACGACGAGACACACGTGTTCCAGGTGGAGTCGGTCGACGACGTCCGCGACATGGGTCACGGCGTTCACTTGGTGCGCAAGGGTGTCAGCGGTCAGACGCAGAACCAGCGCCTGGAGTTCAACATGAGCATCAACAACCCGGCGCTGACCGGTCAGGTGCTGGTCAACGTGGCCCGCGCGTCGATGCGCCTGCAGCCCGGCTGCTACACGATGATTGAAATTCCCGTCGTCGACATGCTGCCCGGCGAGCGCGAGGAGCTGATCAAGCATCTGGTGTAAAGCCTCCCCCTACCCCCCTCCCGTAGAGGGGGAATAATGACAGTCCCCTGGAATTTGGCGGTTCCAGGGGACTTTTTGTCCCCCCTCTACGGGAGGGGGTTAGGGGGAGGCTTTTTACTCCGTCTTGCCGTTCAGAGAGTAAATCCAGGCCTTCTTCGAGCTGGTCTCGTAGGTCGAAGTTTCGTTCTTGACGTACTTCGTGAGCTTGCCCTGAAGTACGACCTTGTCGCCGACGGCAACCTGCGTGTTGCCTTCAACCCACGACTTGTTGCCGAAGTAGTAGACGCTGTAGGCCTCGAAGTCCTTCGTGAGGTCGTCGTTGAACTTACCGTCCTCGGAAATCCAGAACGTGGCGGTGCCGTATTCAGCACTGAACGTATAGACAATCTTCGAGATGATACCCTCGACGAAGACCTCGTCGCTACCACCGCCGTCGATGTAGGCAAAAGCCTCGGCCACGGTGAAGGGATTTGCCAGAGTGCCTGCGGGAGCCTCGCCGCCCTCGCTGGTCTTGCCGTTGATGGAGACGAGCCAACTCTTCTTGCTGGCGAACTCAGGCGTCGTGCCGTTGTAGTCGATGACCTTACCGCAGACGATGACCTCGTCGCCGACGGCTATCTGGGTCTGGCCCTCCTCCCACGGCTCGTTTTCGAAGAAGTAGCTGCTGTAGACGGTGAACACGTCGTTCTCCTTGCCGTCGCAGGAGATGTTGTAGGTAGCCGTGCCGTACTGTGCGCTGTAAGTGTACTTGATGCTGGAGATCTTACCCTTGACGTAGACATTACCCTCAGACTCAACGCTGGCGCCGAGCGAACGGGTGTAGTTCAGGGCGGCGGTCACGTTGAACGGGTCGGCGGCAGTGCCCTTGCCGGCAGGCGGGAAGGCGACACCCTTCTGGGTGACGGTATAGCCTACCTGCGAGCTGTTCTTGCCTACAGCCGAGCTGAACGTGATGACGCCCGAGCGCTTGTCGGCTTTGTTCGGGGCGATGTTGAACTTATAGATGGCCGTGTCGGAGGGGTTCTGCTCGAAGATGGTCTTCGTGCCGCTCTTGTACGACACGCCCTCGTAGCTGATCCAGTTCTTGGCATCGTCGGCAATGGTGTAGTAGGCACCGCTGCCCTTGTAGGCCACCTTTACCTCAAGCGGTCCGCCATCCAGTTCGAGGGTAGGCTCGGGCGAGACGACGGAGAGCAGCGACTTCACGATGCTGACCACCGTAACGTTCACCAGCTCGTAGGTAGTACCGCTGTAGATGCTGAGCGGACCCTCGACGGTGATGATGTCACCGACCTCGAAGCCCCAGCCGTCGGCACCGTCGATGGGGTTCACCTTACCGGCCTTGCCCTTCTTGTCGAGGGTGCCGTAGATGTACAGGCCATCCTGATTCTTCGGGGTTGAGGCGAAGTCGTAGGTGCCGTCGTCGAGGTACCAGTTACCATACTCGAAGCCAGCAATCTTAGTGACGCGACCCGTGACGCGATAGTTCTTGCCGTCGGTGCCAGTCATAATCTCGGCACAGGTGGCGGCGGCAGCCTCAAGCGAGCCTTGGCGCACCTTGACGAACTGCTTCTGGCCACCGACCGAGATGCGGAGCTCAGCCTCGCGGCCACCGGTGGTGGCACCGGCATGGAAGGTGACCTTCGTCTCGCCGGCAGAACCGGAGAGCGTGCTGGCGGTGAGCCAGTCGGGGAGCTCGGTGTCTTCTTTCTTAACAACGTTCACCTTGTCGAAGGCCCAGTCGGCGGTGGCCTTAACGGTCAGCGTGACATCGCCGCCGGTCTCGGGAATGACGAGGTAGGTCTGGTCGAGGCTGACAGTGGCCAGCGAGCCGATGGGGTCGTCGTCAGAGCAGGCGGCGAGCGTCATGAGGGCTGCGGCGGCGCCGCAGCACAGCCAACCTGCGGTAATGACTGTTTTGAATATATTCTTAAGTTTCATACGTTTGTCCTCCTTTGATTAGTTGAAAATGTACTTGATACCCACAGAAGCATACCAGCACTGGCCGATGGCGTGGTTGAGCACCCACGTATCGGTGTTGCGGCTGACAGCCTTCGGCGTAGAGAATACAGGATAGCCCTGTGCGTCGGTGCGCTCATACTTCAGGATGCGGCCCTCGTTGAGGTCTGGATTCATATACTTGCTGACGCCCCAGGCCGAGTTGAACAGGTTGAGCACGTTCTTGATGTCGGCGCTGAGCTGCAGGGTGTGCTTCGTCTTGCCGAAGTTCACCTTGAAGTCGTGCTTGTAGGCGATGTCCACACGGTGTACCCACGGCGAGTAGACGCTGTAGCCCTCGGCATATTCGCCCTGATGGTTGCTCAGGTAGTCGTCGTTGTGGACATAGTCCATAAAGCGCTGCTTGTCGTCGTCGGAAGCAAAGCGTATCTGGTTGGCAGCCACCTCGCCGTCGGTGGGAATGTAGAGGGCGTCGTACGAGTAGCCGTCGCCGTTCATGTCGTTCGACAGCATATAGGAGTACTTATAGCCGCCGCGCCAGGTCTCGTAGATCAGCGAGTAGTGGTTGCCGCTCTTGTCGTTCAGCGTGGCGCTGGCCACGAAACGGTCGGGCGTCAGGTTGGTGGCGTTGTGCAGCATGATGTTGTTCGGACCCTGATAGGTGGGGATGTAGGTGAAGGCCGACTCGGCAGCCGAGCCGGGCAGCGACGTCACCTCCTTGGCGGCGCTGTGGGTGTAGGCGGCCATCAGGCTCATCCACTCAAACGGCTGGGCGTTCAGCTGGAGGCTGGCCTGCCAGTTGTAGCCGCGACTGGTGTTCTCGAGGATGAAGGCCTTGGTGCCCTGACGGAAGGTCGTGGGATAGATGGGGCGGTTGTCGGCACCGTTCCAGCGTGCGAAGCCCTCGGCGGGCATCATGCTCCAGTCGGAGATGCAGACGTCGTTGACCATCTTGTTGAAGATACCCTCAAGCGTGACGGTGAAGGGGAACGAGACGGGAATCTGGTAGTCGACGGCGATTGACGACTTCCACACCTGCGGCAGCTTGAAGTCGGGATCGACGGCCGAGATGCTGGAGGGCACGGTACCGTCCTCAGGCGTCACCGTCGTCGGGAAGATCTGCTTGCCCTCGGCATTGGTCATCGAGGTCAGCTTGTTGTAGAGGGCTGCGATGGTGGCCTTGCCGTTCTCGTCGGTCACGAGACCGCCCTTGAAGGTGTCCATCGAGTAGCCCAGCTTCTCGCCGTTCTTGGCGTTGAGCTGTGCCTGATACTGCACCATACCAGAGTTGGTAGGCATATTGGTGAAGAACACCAGGGGCAGACGGCCCATGAACAGGCCCGTACCGCCGCGCACCTTCAGCGACTTGTCGCCGAAGACGTCCCAGGTGAAGCCTACGCGGGGCGACACCATCACGTTGTTCGAGGGCCAGGTGCCGGTGTCGATGTGGCGGCCGTTATAGTCGATGTCGTAGATGGCCTTGTTGGTCATCAGATCGTTGTTGTTGAAGAGCAGGGCGTCGAGGCGCAGACCGTAGCTCACCTTGAGGTTGTCGAGCACGTTCCAGTCGTCCTGCAGGTAGAAGCCCAGCTTGTTGTACTGCACGCGGGCGGCAGGCTTCGACTCGCCGTCGTAGCCGTAGGTCAGACAGACCACCTCGGGCGTTGCGCCCTTGAGGAAGTCGTCGAGCGAGAGGTAGCGGTAGTAGCCCGTACCGTTGCGCATATACTGGTTGTCGGCCATCTGGTGCTCATAGCTCAGACCGCCCATGATCTTGTGCTTACCCAAATAATAGGTAACGTCGTCCTTGACGTTCCAGACGGTGTTGTGGACGGCGTTGTTCCAAGTGAACAGCTCGTAGCCGAGTGCCATGTAGTTGGCGGTGTTGCCCGTACCGTCGAGGATGTCGATGAAGGGGAACTCCGAGGAGTCGGTGCCGCGCACGTCGTCCTTTTTAGAATAGGTGGCCAGGAACTGGTTCGAAAGATTCTCGGTCAGGCGGCTGTTCAGGTCGACGGAGAACGAGTGCACGATGTTCTCCATCGAGTACATCGAGTTGGCAAAGGCCATCGAGTACTGCGACAGGCGGTTGAAGGCAGAGCGCGTGCCGCCGTCCATCGACGATCCGTTGGTGTTGTTCCAGATATTGTTCTTCGTGTAGTTATAGCGCAGGGCCAAATGGTGCTTGTCGGTGATGTTCCAGTCGACGCGGGCCAGCAGCTTGTAGTTGTCCTCGTCGGCGGGGAAGTCCGTCCACGAGCCGGTGTCGTAGCCGTACTTGTCCATAACGTGCTTCGAGACGGCGGCCATGTCTGACAGCGTCGTGCGCGACAGGAAGTCATTAGCATTGTAGGTGCCGTCCGTGCTGGCGCGCCAGCGGTTGACGATGGTGGGCGTCTTCACCATTTCGCCGTTGACGAAGAAGAAGAGCTTGTCCTTCAGAATCGGACCGCCGAGGGTGAAGCCGTAGGTGGTCTTCGAGTCCTTGGCACGTGCACCACTGATGGTCTCACGGTCGACGGCATCGCCGCGCAGGTTCTCATTCTGGTGGTAGATGTAGGCGCTGCCCTTGTAGGTGTTCGTACCCGACTTGGTGATGGCGTTCACACCACCGCCGATGAAGTCGGTCTGGCGCACGTCGAAGGGCGAGATGACCACCTGCACCTCCTCGATGGCCTCGAGCGAGATGGGGTTGCCGCCGCCGGGGAGCTTGTCGGACAGACCGAAGTCGTTGTTGAAGTTGGCACCGTCGACGGTGAAGTTTGCCGTACGTCCGTCGCGTCCGCCGAAGGTCATGCCGTTGCCGCCGTAGGGCGAGAGGCGCGTCACGTCGGTGATGGCGCGACTCACCGTGGGCAGACTGGTAATCTGAGCCGCCGTGATGTTGGTCGAGGCGCCAGTCTTCTCAGCCGTGAACTTCGAGGCCTTTCCGCTGATGACGATTTCGCCCAGCTCGTTGGCATTCTCCGAAAGCCAGATGTTCAGGTTGTAGGTCTCACCGAGCTGGAGCACTACGCCCTTGATGGTCTTGGGCTGGTAGCCAACGTAGGTTGTTGTAACATCATACGGACCGCCGGTGCGCATACCCTGAATGGAGAAACGACCAGTAGTGTTGGTCACTGCTGTGTAGCGCGTACCCGAGGGGGTATGCACGGCCACGACGGTGGCACCGATGATCTCTTCGCCGTTTTGTTCGTCGAAGGTCACCTTACCTGCCATACTTGATGTCGTGATTTGTGCCGTTGCCGTCAACGCGAGCGTCAGCAACAATGACACCAGAAAGAGCAATCTTTTCTGCATAAGTTTTTTAATTGTTTTGTTAATGATATAGTAATTAGTCACTTTCTTCCTCGTACTCGAAGTCTTCGAGGTCCTCGATGTCGTCGGCATCGACAAACTCGATGTCGTCGTCCTCGCCCTCGTCGGCCATCTCGGCCTGGAAGCGGGTCATGTCCTTGTCGCGGTGAGCTATCGACTCGGTGGTGGTGATAGCCGCCAGCTTGTTGCTCTCAGCGTTCATCTCGGCCCAGAGCACGTCCTTCAGTTCATCGAGGCCAAAGCCGGTGACGGCAGAGATGAAGACCACGGGCAGATCGGCAGGCAGCGTCTCGCGCAACATCTCAATCAGCTCGTCGTCCAAGAGGTCGCACTTCGTCACGGCCAGCACGCGGTGCTTGTCGCAGAGTTCGGGGTTGAACTTCCGCAACTCGTTGAGCAGCACCTCGTACTCACGCTTGATGTCGTCGGTATCGCCGGGCACCATGAAGAGCAGCAGCGAGTTGCGCTCGATGTGGCGCAGAAAGCGCAGCCCGAGGCCCTTGCCCTCGGCAGCGCCCTCGATGATGCCGGGAATGTCCGCCATCACGAACGACTTCTGGTCGCGATAGCCCACAATGCCGAGCGAAGGCTCCATCGTGGTAAAGGGGTAGTTGGCAATCTTCGGCTTCGCATTGCTGAGCGCCGACACCAGAGTCGACTTGCCGGCATTGGGAAAGCCCACCAAGCCGACGTCGGCCAGCAGCTTCAGCTCCAGAATAACCGTCATCTCCTGCATCGGCTCGCCCGGCTGGGCATAGCGCGGCGCCTGGTTCGTGGCCGAGCGGAACTGGAAGTTGCCCAGTCCGCCGCGTCCGCCCTTCAGCAGCAGCACCTTCTGTCCGTCGTAGGTGACGTCGCAGACGTACTTGCCCGTCTCGGCATTGTAGCAGACTGTACCGCAGGGCACGTCGATGTAGATGTCCTTACCGTCGGTGCCGTGACACTTGTCCTTGCCGCCGTTGCCGCCGTGCTCGGCAAAGATGTGGCGCTCATACTTCAGGTGCAGCAGCGTCCAGTAGTTATGGTTGCCGCGCAGGTAGATGTCGCCGCCTCTGCCGCCGTCGCCCCCATCGGGGCCGCCGTTGGGGTTGTACTTCACGTGGCGCAGGTGCATCGACCCTCTGCCACCCTTGCCCGAGCGGCAGAGAATCTTGACGTAGTCTACGAAGTTACTCTCCATAAAACACTAGTATTACTAGTTCAACTAGTCTGACTAGATGTTGTCAACCACAGCACAGATATCACCGAAGATGCGGTCGAGGTCGCCCAGACCGTCGATGTGGTGGTGAATGCCTTCCTGCTTGTACCACTCAATGAGCGGCTGCGTCTGCGAGTGGTAGACGACGAGACGCTTCTTGATGGTCTCCTCGTTGTCGTCGGCACGCCCGCTCTGCTGACCACGCAGCAGCAGGCGCTTCATCAGCTCATCCTCGGGCACGTCGAGCTCAATCATGGCAGCCACCTCGTGACCTCGCTCGGCAAGCATTGCCTTCAGAGCCTCGGCCTGCGGAATGGTGCGGGGAAAACCGTCGAAGATGACGCCGGCATGCTCCTTGCCGAAGCCGTCATAAACGGAGGCAAGAATCGAGACCATCAGGTCGTCGGGTATCAGCTGGCCGTTGTCAATAAACTGCTGGGCGGTCTTGCCCAGTTCCGAACCCTTCTTGATTTCGGCGCGCAGCACGTCGCCGGTCGAGATGTGGTTCAGTCCGTACTTCTCAATGAGCTTGTCGCTCTGGGTGCCCTTGCCGGAGCCTGGAGCACCGAAAATCACGATATTACGCATATTCTTTACTAAAGTGTATAAGTCTTTCAGTCCGCGTCCCTGCTGGTCGTAGTCCAGACCATAGCCAAGGATGAAGTCGTTGGGTATCTCAAACGCCACGTAGTCGAGTTTCAGGTCCTCCGTCAGCCGTTCAGGCTTGAAGAAGAGCGTACACACCTGCACCGAGGCGGGGTGGCGCGTACCTATTTGTTCCATCATGCGGCGGATGGTCAGGCCGCTCTCCACGATGTCCTCTACGATAACGACCGTGCGCCCCGTCAGGTCCTCGTTGATGCCTATCACCTCGTGGATGGTTCCCGTCGACGTGGTACCCTGATAGGAGGCCAACTTCACAAACGAGATTTCACAGGGGATGGTCATCTCCCTCATCAGGTCGGCAGCAAAGATGAACGCACCGTTCAAAACGGCAAGAAACAGCGGATTCTTACCCTCCAGTTCACGGCTCATCTGCTGGGCCAACTCCCTGACCCTCTGCTTGATTTCAGCCTCGGTCATCGACACCCTGAATGTCTTGTCCTTGATTGTAATTCTGTCCATAGTATTACTGTCTTCTCTTTTCGAGTGCAAAGATACGAAAAAAAGAATGAAACGCAAAGGGAATGATAAACTTTATTTTCTTAGGCAGAAAAAAGTAAAAAAGTTTTGTTGTCTGACGAAATTGCCGTATCTTTGCAGGCAGAATGAAGATCTTCACAAGCGCTCAGATACACGAGCTGGATAATTACACGATAGAGCACGAGCCAATCAAGTCGATTGATTTGATGGAACGGGCGGCAAAGGCATTGATGCACGCCATCACCGGACGGTGGATGCCGACAGTGCCGGTCGTCGTATTTGCCGGACCAGGCAACAACGGCGGCGACGCCCTGGCCGTGGCCCGCCTGCTGACAGAGCAGGGCTTTCAAGTAAAGACATATTTGTTTAACATCAACGGGCGCCTGTCGGCCGACTGCGCTGAGAACAAGCGACGGCTGCTGGAAACGAAGAAGGCCAAGGGCCTGTTCACTGAGGTGACACAGGAGTTTGACCCGCCACAGCTGGAACACGGTATGTTGGTGGTCGACGGACTATTCGGCTCAGGACTGAACAAACCACTTAACGGGGGCTTCGCCTCGTTGGTGAAGTACATTAACTCGTCGAAGGCCGAGGTGGTGAGCATTGACATGCCGTCGGGACTGATGACCGAGGACAATACTTACAACGTGCGCCAGAACATCATCCGTGCCACGCTGACGCTGACGCTCGGCCAGAAGAAACTCTCGATGCTTTTTGCCGAAAATCAGCCGTTCATCGGCGAACTGCAGGTACTCGACATCGGACTGAGCCGCGAGGGTATCGAGAAGACCGACTCGCAGTACACGATGCTGACGCGCGACGACGTGAAGCCGCTGCTGCTGAAGCGCGACCCCTTTGCCCACAAGGGCACGATGGGCAACGCCCTGATCATTGCCGGCAGCTACGGCATGGCAGGCGCCGCTATTCTGGCCACTGAGGCCTGCCTGCGCTCGGGTGCCGGCAAGGTGACGGCCTACTCGCCCCGTAAGAATGTGCCTATCTTGCAGACGGCAGTGCCCGAGGCGGTGCTGCACATCGGCAACGAGGAGACCGCCTTCGTCGAGGGCATCGATACCGAGGACTTCCAGGCCGTGGGCATAGGTCCGGGACTGGGCACCAGCGAGCAGACGGCCATTGCCATCATCGCCCAGCTGAGGCGCACGCAGTGCCCGCTGGTCTGCGATGCCGACGCCATCAACATCCTGTCGAGCCACCGTGCCTGGCTGCAGCAGCTGCCCAAGGAAATCATCATGACCCCGCACCCCAAGGAGTTCGACCGTTTGGAGGGACACTCGGCTGACAGCTTCGAACGACTGTCAAAAGCTCGCGACCTAGCCCAGCGCCTCAGCGCCTACGTCATACTGAAAGGGCACCGCACGGCCCTGTGCTGCCCCGACGGGCACATCGTATTCAACTCGACGGGCAACGCGGGCATGGCCACCGGCGGCAGCGGCGACGTGCTGACGGGTATCCTGACCGGTCTCTTGGCACGTGGTTATAGCCGCAAAAGTGCCTGCATTGTGGGCATGTACCTGCACGGGCTGGCCGGCGACATTGCAGCTGCTGAGATGGGTGAAGAGAGTCTCATCGCCCGCGACATCATCCGCTGTTTGCCAAAGGCCTTTGGCATGCTTAACGCAAAATAATGAATAGAGAACAACAAACAAAGATATTGCGATGAAACGAACACTGATTATAGCCGCACTGGCACTATTCACTTTCCACTTCTCCATTGCCCAGACACAGATAGAACAGTACCTGCCGGGCATGACAACGGAAGGAGCCATCTATGCCCTGCCCAAGACGGCAGTGCGCATAGCCGTACAGGTAGAGAAGACAACCTACACACCAGGCGACCTCGCCCCTTATGCCGAACGGTTTCTGAGGTTGACTGGTGTCAGTCAGGAACCGTCGACAACCCACCGCATCATCTCCATCAGACAATCGGCCATCGGTGTGAGCGATTCGACGAAATATTACGCCATCAGGTTCAACAACAAGACGGCGGCCATCAACGTGGCAAGGGCTGACGACGGAGTGCTGCTGGCACTCAATGCTGAGCCCCGCTACCAGTCGGTGCCCGAGGCGTTCAAGCCCTGGCCGAAGCCGGAAGCCGTCAATCCGCGCCAATTTATGAACGAGGAGATTCTGGCGGCTGGAAGCACGGCGAAAATGGCTCAGCTGACGGCCCAGGAAATATACGACATACGCAGCAGCCGGAGCGAACTGGTGAAAGGCCAGGCCGACTTCATGCCCCAGGACGGTGAGCAGATGAAACTGATGCTCAGCCAGCTGGACCAGCAGGACCGCGCCCTGACCAGCCTGTTTTCAGGCACCACCGTCAGCGATACCACCGAGACTGTGTTCACCATCATCCCCGACAGTGCGATGCACCGCAAGCCCCTGTTCCGCTTCTCGAAGCACTTCGGACTGGTGGAGGCCGACGACCTGAGTGGTGCACCCTACTATATCAGCATCGAGAACCTGACCAAACTGCCGCCGGTCGACGAGAAGGGAGCCTCAAAAAAGAAGAAGGCAGCCTACGGGCTCTACTATAACGTAGCTGGTAGGATGCGCTCTACCATCTACGATGCCAACAAAATAGCCGACGAGGCTGAATTCCCCGCCGGCCAGTTTGGTTATGTGGAGCTGCTGAGCGCTGAGCTCTTCAACAAGCACTATGGCACCCGCCTGTGGCTGAACCCCATCTCGGGCGACATCGATAAGTTGGAGGCCGAGCAGCCGAAATAGGCCCCCTCCAAACCTCCCCCCGAAGGGGAGGCTTTTTTAGAAGTCGAGGGGACGGCCACGGTAGAACTGGATGAGCGCCTGCTGGTAGAGCAGTTCGTAGCGGGCCTGCACACAGTCTGACTCGGCACGCAGATAGTTGTTTTTCGCTTCATTGAACTCCGTGATGTTGGCCTTGCCGTTCTCGTACTTGGCCTGCATCAGCGTGAAGGCATCGTGGCTGCTCTTGGCGGCAACGGTGCTGCTTTCGTATTTGGCCTGTGCCGCCGTCGTGTTCAGGCAGGCCTGCTGAATCTCCTTATAGAGCGTCTTCTTCGTGTTGTCGAGCCGCAGCTGCTGGTTCTCCTGCTCAATGCGGGCATTGCGGATGCTGTTGCGCGTCTGGAAGCGGTTGAAGATGGGCACGCTCAGGTTAAGGCCGATGTACTGCGAGAAATTGTTCTTCAGCTGGGTGCTGAAAGCGTCGGCAGGGAATCCGCTCGTGGTGTAGTAGTTGCTGCCCAGACCGCCGCTGAGGCTGAGCGTGGGCAGATAGCCAGCCTGCGCAATCTTGATGCTGTGGTCGGTGGCACGCAAGCGCAGCTCCTGGGCGGCAATCTCAGGCTTGATGCCCAAGGCCTCGGCGTAGATGACGTCGGGGGAGGGGACAGCGGCACCGCCGCTGAACAGCGGACTTCTCATCCCATTCTGCCCATTCTCCCCATCCAGCCCATCAGGCCTCACCACAGTGAAACCGTCAGCCGTTGGCAGTTCAAGGAGCTGGGTGAGCGTGAGAATGGCGAGCTGCTGGTTGTTGTCAGCCTGGGTGGCGGTGAGTCGGCTGTTGGCGAGCGTGGCCTGCTGCTGCGAGAGCTGGGCACCGCTGGCCTTGCCGTTGTCGACCAGTGCCTGGAGGCGGACCACCTGCATTGAGTCGATGCCGACCTGCCGGTGGGCCACGTCGCTGATCTCCATATTGTAGAGAATCTGGACGTAGGCCTGGGCCACCTGCATACAGATGTCGTTCTTGGCCTTCTCCAAGTCCTGCGTGGCGGCCTCGAGGTTCAGCTGGTTGAGCTTGATCTGGTTGGGAATCTGGAAGCCCGTGAACAGGGGCACACTGGAGCCGAGCGAGAACGACGTCGACGAGGTGTTGGTGTTCGAGTAGGTGTTCTCGGCGGTCAGACCGCGACCGAACGAGAAGTTCTGGCTTACGGAGCCGTTGAGGTCGGGCAGGCGGCTGTTGCGGGCCGTCGAGAGCTGCAGCTCCTGCTGGCGGCACTGGTTCTCCTGTTGGAGGATGCCGATGTTATGGCTGACGGCGTAGTCGCAGCACTCGCGGAGCGACCACTGCTTCTGAGCCATAGCGGGCTGCGATAATATCGCAGCAAACAGGACAAAAGTGGCGGTTTTCTTCATGGCTTACTCGTCTTTACTGTCGTCGGAGATAATTTCGGGGCCGCGCACCTTGTCCTTGGCGCCGATGCCCTTCTTGATTTCGATGTTCACGCCGTCGGAGAGTCCGGTCGTTACCTGCTTGCGCTCGTAGATCTTGTCATTGCCTTCACCTTTTATAATATATACGAAGGTGGTGTCGCCGCTGAACTCAATGGCACTCTCAGGGACGGTGAGCACATTGTCGGCACGGGCGAGGACAATCTCGGCATTGGCACTGTAGCCACTGCGGAGGGTGCTGGAATGAGCCAGCACGACGGGTTTGCCGTCTTTCTCCTGCTTCAGCGAAGCTAACTGGACGGCGGCCTTGATTTCAAACTGGTTGGCACCATTCGACTCGGTGGCCTTCGGCGAGATGTACTCCAGGGTGGCATCGAACTGCAAGTCCTGCAGGGCACCGATGGTAATCTTCATCGGCATGCCGATAACAAGTTGACCAACCTCCGTCTCGTCGATGTTGCCGCGGAAGATAAGGTCGTTCATATTGGCCACAGTGGCAATGGTGGTACCGTCGTTGAACGTATTGGCCAGGATAACCGAATTACCCACCTTGACGGGGATGTCGAGGATAACGCCGCTGATGGTGCTGCGGATAAGCGTCGACGAGGCCTTGGCGTTCGACTTCGACACACCTTCGCGCACAATCTGGTAAGCGTCCTCGGCAGCAGCCTTCTCCTCGGTGGCCTGGCGCAGCTGCTGGCGCACCTTCTCGAACTCATCGTCGGAGACGAGCTGCTGGTTGTGCAGGTTCTCCTCGCGCTGGAAGTCGACCTGCGCCTGCTTCAGGTTCAGCGTGGCCAGGCGCACGCGGCTCTCTGCCGAGCTGAGCTGTCCCATGTCGGGGATGACCTTCACCTTGGCGATGACCTCGCCGGCCTGCACATACTGGCCGGGCTCTTTCATCAGTTCGGCGATGATACCCGAGATCTGGGGCTTGACGTTCACCTCGTTGCGCGGTTCAATCTTGCCCGTGATGATGGTTGTTTTCTGGATGCTGTCGGTCGTCGGCGTGAACTCGTTGTAGACCGTTTCCTTGGGTTGGCTCTTCTGCCAGAGGAACACGAATGTTCCGATGAAAATCAGCGCGATAATAGCGGCGATAATCAGTTTGCTGTACTTTTTCATATCTTTACTTTTTTACCTTTTTATTTTTTTACCCTTTTACCTTTACTCATCCCTCATGGCATCGACGGGTTTGATGGACATGGCACGGCCAGCGGGAGCGAGACCGGCGAGGACACCCATTGCCGATACCATCAGGGCAGCGGCGATAGCCGTCCAGAAGCCCACCTGGAAGTGGGCGGCGAGGATGCCGTCCTCGGTGTTGG
>CAMHHO010000028.1:0-30965 GCA_946184965.1 uncultured Prevotellaceae bacterium
TACGCCCGAGCGTATGGAGATGATGAAGTACAACCCCATCCTGAAGAAGATGACGTTGCACAAGGAGATTAAGTAAGGGTGAATAGTCTTAAAAAGTAAAAAGATAAAGATATGGCAAAGAAAACCGTTGCTACCCTCCATGAAGGTTCAAAGGATGGTCGCGCTTACACAAAGGTTATCAAGATGGTGAAGAGCCCCAAGACTGGTGCCTACATCTTCGACGAGCAGATGGTTCCCAACGAGGAAGTGAAGGACTTCTTCAAGTAGGATTCTATATTCTAAAAATAAATGGCCGAAAGTTTTGTACTTTCGGCTTTTTTGTTTATCTTTGCAGACGCAAAGCAAAACTACTAATAAAAACATAGAAGAAAAGCATCGAAATGAAACAGACAATCCTTGTGACGGGTGGCACCGGTTTTATTGGGAGCCACACCACGGTCGAACTGCAGCAGGCAGGCTACGAAGTGGTTATCATTGACAACCTGTCGAACTCTAATGCCAACGTTGTCGACGGCATAGAGAAGATTACAGGCGTGCGCCCTGCCTTCGAGCAGGTTGACTGCTGCGACATGGAGGCCCTCGAGGGCGTGTTCAAGAAGTACCCGAAGATAGAGGGTATCATCCACTTTGCCGCCTCGAAGGCCGTGGGTGAGTCTGTAGAGAAGCCGCTGCTCTACTACCGCAACAACATCACGTCGCTCATCAACCTGCTGGAGCTGATGCCGAAGTATGATGTAAAGGGCATCATCTTCTCAAGCTCGTGTACCGTCTATGGCCAGCCCACCGAGGAGAACTTGCCCGTGACCGAGAAGGCTCCTATTCAGAAAGCTCTGTCGCCCTATGGCAACACGAAGCAGATCAACGAGGAAATCATTCAAGACTACATACACAGCGGTGCTCCCATCAAGAGTATCATTCTGCGCTATTTCAACCCCATCGGCGCACACCCTACGGCTCTCATCGGCGAACTGCCCAACGGCGTGCCCATGAACCTCATCCCCTTCGTCACGCAGACAGCTATGGGCATTCGCGGACAGCTGAAGATTTTCGGCAACGACTATGATACGCCCGACCACACCTGCATCCGCGACTACATCTATGTGGTCGACCTGGCCAAGGCCCATGTCAAGGCTATGGAGCGTGTGCTCGACAAGCCTGAGACTGATGCCGTCGAGGTGTTCAACATCGGAACGGGCCGCGGACTGTCTACGCTGGAGGTGGTCGAGGGCTTCGAGAAGGCTACTGGCGTCAAGGTGAACTGGACCTATGCTCCGCGTCGTGAAGGCGATATCGAGAAGGTCTGGGGCGACGTGACCAAGGCTAACAAGGTGCTTGGCTGGAAGGCTGAGACACCTACTGAGGACGTGCTGCGCTCGGCCTGGAAGTGGCAGGTGAAGCTGCGCGAGAACGGTATACAGTAAGAATCCTCCCTTATGTTTTTATAATTTATACGGTCAGATGTGACTGACCTTTAGTGTTTGTGTTGTTAGGGGCTCTCGATGTGAATCGGGAGCCTTTTTTAGTTGGAGTCCTCTTCGTCCTTCTCTTCCTGACGGTTGTTCTTGAACACGTGGTTGTGGAGGAAGTCCATCAGCTCGAGGCAGACGATAACCATGATGGTGGCAGCAACCGCAACGGCGTGCATGCCAGCACCGGCAGACATACCAATGGCAGCCGTCACCCAGAGTCCTGCTGCCGTCGTCAGGCCTCTGACGGCATGCTTTTGGAAGATGATGCAGCCTGCACCGATGAAGCCAATGCCTGAGACTACCTGAGAGGCGATGCGCGACACGTCATAACGCGTGGCCTCGGTAATCAGCACGTCGCTGAATCCGTGGGCAGAGAGAATCATAAACAGACCACTACCCAGTCCGACGAGGAAATGGGTGCGGAACCCGGCTTCCTTGGCACGGTACTCACGTTCAAGTCCGATAGCACCGCCAAGCAGTCCGGCAATGAAAATGCGGAGGATAAATTCGGTTGTCATAATGCTGATTTGTTTGTTTTTGCTGCAAAGATACGAAATAAATGTGAATAGTTAATCGTGATTTGTAATTTATTTCGTAACTTTGCATCGATTATGATAGAAGTGAAAGTAAAAGATGCTGATTTGCAGCAGGCAGCAAGCGAAGGCATGGATGCTTTCGTGCAGGTTTTCGTCGACGGCATACGTGGTGCCATAGGCGGTGAACTGTCGGCAGAAACAATGGCCGAACTGAACGCCGATCAGGTGACGCTCCTGGCCTGGGACACCCTGCATGAGGAGGTGATGGACGGTGGTTTCGTACAGCTGATACACAATGGCTACGGGCCGTTCATCTTCAAGAATCCCTTTGCCAAGGCCGTGAAGCTGTGGGGCCTGCGCGAGCTCTCCAAGCTGGTCTACGATGCCCATACACTGTGGCTGAAGCACCGTGAGGAGATTGAGCGCGAACTGACCGACGATGAGTTTATGGCGCTGTTTGAACAGATGCCTGAGTTTGACGACCTCGACGACCAGTTCGTTGAGAACGAGGAGGAGTGGACGTCGGCTATCGCCCACTACATTGACGAGCATATTGAGAACTTTGCTGAAATCGAGCAATAGTAAATCGAGAATCTGTAAATCGTAAATAGATAAGGTGAATAAGCAAGAAGAAGAGATCAGGAAGAAGAGTCCTGTCAACATACGCAACAAGAAGGCCTCGTTTGAGTACTTCTTCATAGAAACCCTGACGGCGGGCATTGTGCTGACAGGTACGGAAATCAAGAGCATCCGTGCCGGCAAGGCCAGTCTGGTAGACAGCTACTGTCTGATTATCAACGGCGAGATGTGGGTGCGCGGCATGAGCGTGTCGCCCTACTTCTACGGTTCGTACAACAACCATGAGATGAAGCGCGACCGCAAGCTGCTGCTGACGAAGCGCGAGATTCGCAAGCTGCAGAGTGCCACCAAGCAGACGGGCTATACGATAGTGCCCCTGCTGGTGTTCCTCGACGAGAAGGGCCGTGCCAAGATGGACATTGCGCTGTGTAAGGGTAAGAAGGCTTTCGACAAGCGCCAGACGCTGAAGGAGAAGGAGGACCGCCGTGAAATGGACCGTGCGATTAAACATTACTAAATGAGACTTATACAGGATATCATCAAGGAGCGCATTCTGGTGCTCGACGGTGCCATGGGCACGATGATTCAGACTTACAACCTGCAGGAAGAGGACTTCCGTGGGAAGTTCCGTCTGTTTAGTGGTCAGATGCGCGGCAACAACGATGTGCTTTGTCTGACGCGCCCTGACGTCATACTCGACATCCATCGGCGCTACCTCCGTGCAGGGGCCGACATCATCGAGACAAACACATTCAGTGCCCAGCGCATCTCTGAGGCTGACTACGGTATGGCCAGTCATGCCCGCGAAATGGCACTGGCTGGTGCACGTTTGGCCCGTCAGGCTGCTGATGAGTTTTCCACACCCGAGAAGCCCCGCTTTGTGGCTGGCTCAGTTGGCCCCACTAACAAGACCTGCTCTATGTCGCCCGACGTGAGCAATCCAGCCCGTCGCGACTTGACCTACACTCAGCTCTTTGAGGCTTACGTCGAACAGATGGATGCTCTCATTGAGGGTGGGGTAGACGCTCTGCTCATTGAGACCATCTTCGACTCACTGAACTCCAAGTGTGCCGTCGATGCTGCCATGACCGCCATGCAGCAGCGGGGCGTGGAGCTGCCCATCATGCTCAGCGTCACCGTCAGCGACCTGGCAGGGCGAACGCTCTCTGGTCAGACGCTTGAAGCCTATCTGGCCAGCGTCTCTTCCTATCCCATTTTCTCCATCGGACTGAACTGCTCGTTCGGTGCCCGTCAGATGAAGCCCTTCCTCAAGGAATTGGCACGGCGCGCACCTTATTATATATCATGCTACCCCAACGCCGGACTGCCCAACTCGATGGGACTCTACGATGAGACTGCTGAGAGCATGGCTCCCCAGATTGGCGAGCTCATTGACGAGGGGCTGGTGAACATCGTCGGTGGCTGCTGTGGTACGACCGATGAGTTTATTGCCAAATATGTCCCTCTGGCCGAAGGCAAGGCTCCGCATGTGCCAGTCAAGAAGCCTGATACCTTATGGCTCTCTGGTCTTGAACTGCTCGAAGGCGGGAAATTCATCAACGTCGGTGAGCGCTGTAATGTGGCAGGCTCGCGGAAGTTCCTGCGACTCATCAAGGAGAAAAGTTACGATGAGGCAGTCGCCATTGCCCGCAAGCAGGTGCAGGACGGCGCCTTGGTTATTGATATAAACATGGACGACGGTCTGCTCGATGCCCGTCAGGAGATGGTGACGTTCCTCAACCTGATTGCCTCTGAACCAGACATTGCCCGTGTGCCGGTGATGATTGATTCCTCAAAGTGGGAGGTTATCACAGCTGGACTGCAATGTGTGCAGGGCAAGTCAATCGTCAACAGCATCTCGTTGAAAGAGGGTGAGGAGGTGTTTCTGAGTCATGCCCGCGATTGCCTGCGCTATGGCGCTGCCGTGGTGGTGATGTGCTTCGACGAGCAAGGTCAGGCTACGACCTATGAGCGTCGCATAGAGATTGCCAGCCGTGCATATCAGCTTCTGACAGAGAAGGTTGGCATGAATCCGTTCGATATTATCTTTGACCCCAATATACTGGCCATAGCCACCGGCATGGAGGAGCACGACGCCTATGCTGCCGACTTCATCCGTGCCACCCGCTGGACACGTGAGAACCTGCCTGGTTCCCACGTCAGCGGAGGCGTCAGCAATCTGTCGTTCTCGTTCCGTGGCAATAACTATATCCGCGAGGCCATGCACGCCGTCTTCCTCTACCACGCCATTCAGGCCGGTATGGACTTTGCTATTGTGAACCCTGCTACAAAGGTGACCTATAGCGACATTCCCGCCGACCTGCTGGAGATTATCGAGGACGTGGTGCTGAATAGGAAGAAAGGGGCGGCGGAAAGGCTAATAGAATTCTCGCAAAAAGCCACCCCAAGCCCCTCCGAAGGAGGGGGTGTCGGGATACATAATACTGCCTCTTCATCCATTCAAACATCCCCTCCTTCGGAGGGGCTTGGGGAGGCCCTTGAGGAACGCTTGTCAAATGCGCTGGTCAAGGGTATCGGCGACCATTTAGAGGCTGACTTGAAAGAAGCCTTGGAGAAATACCCCAGAGCTGTCGACATCATTGAAGGTCCGCTGATGGCAGGCATGAACCGCGTGGGCCAGCTGTTTGGCGAGGGCAAGATGTTCCTTCCACAGGTGGTGAAGACGGCACGCACCATGAAGCAGGCTGTCAGCATACTGCAGCCCTATATCGACGCTGAGAACGCTGGCGGCGGCTCCGCCAAGGCCGGAAAAGTGCTCTTGGCCACGGTCAAGGGCGACGTCCACGATATTGGCAAGAACATCGTCGCCGTGGTTATGGCCTGCAACGGCTATGAGGTTGTCGATATGGGTGTGATGGTGCCTGCCGAACAGATTGTGCGCAAGGCCATTGACGAGAAAGTCGACATGATTGGCCTGTCAGGACTCATCACGCCGAGTCTCGAGGAGATGGTGAATGTAGCAACAGAGCTGAAGCGTGCCGGGCTGAACATTCCGATTATGATTGGTGGGGCTACGACCAGCGAACTGCATGTGGCTCTAAAGATAGCCCCCGTCTACGGCGGCCCTGTGGTCTGGATGAAGGATGCTTCGCAGAATGCGCTGGTGGCTGCCCGTCTGATGGGCGATGGTCAGGCTGTGGAGCATGAACTCAATGAGAAGTACGAGCACCTGCGCCAGGACTACAACCAGGAACAGCAGCAGTTGGTGTCGCTGGAGGAAGCTCGCAAGAATAAACCAAAACTGTTTTGAAGTAAATGATAAAGAATCTGATATTCGATTTAGGAGGCGTGGTCATCACGCTTGACCATCCGGAGGGTGTGCGTCGCTTCAAGGCCCTTGGTGTCACTGATGCTGAACGCCAGTTGGATGCCTATACACAAGGGGGCATTTTCGGAGAATTGGAAGAAGGCCTCATTACAGCCGAGACATTCCGTGAGGAGCTCAGCCGGCTTGTAGGGCACGAGGTCAGTTACGGCGAATGCCGCCATGCTTGGCTTGGCTATGCCCGCGAAGTGCCCCAGCGCAACCTCGATGCACTGGAACGCTTGCGCAGCGAGGGCTATCGGCTTATCCTGCTGTCGAATACCAACCCCTACATGATGTCGTGGGTACGCTCAGCCGACTTCGACGGTCATGGGCACGGCATTGACTACTACTTCGACGCCGTCTATTGCAGCTACGAACTGAAGGTGATGAAACCGTCGCCCGAGTTCTTCCATAGAGTGTTCTTGGCTGAACACATCAGCCCTGCGGAGACGCTCTTCATCGACGATGGCATCCGCAACGTGGCTACTGCCAGCGAAATGGGCATCCGCACCTTCTGTCCTGAGAATGGTGCTGACTGGACAAACAAGATTTACGATTATATCAATCTATGATGAAAAAACTATTCCTATTGTTGGTTGTGGCCCTCGTGGCCGCCGGTGCTTGGGCTCAGCCGAAGCGTGAGATGCGAGGAGCATGGATACAGTGTGTGAACGGACAGTTCCAAGGCATGGGAACAGCAAAGATGCAGCAGACGCTCATCTACCAGTTGGACGAACTGCAGAAGGACGGTGTCAACACCATCATCTTCCAGGTGCGCCCAGAGTGTGACGCACTCTACGAGAGCAACCTCGAACCGTGGAGCCGCTTCCTGACGGGCACACAGGGCAAAGCACCGTCGCCTTACTGGGACCCGCTTGCCTGGATGATCACCCAGTGTCATGCTCGTGGCATGGAGCTGCACGCCTGGATCAATCCCTACCGTGCCCGTACGAAGAGCACCACCATGCTGGCCTCCAACCATATCAAGGTGCGCAAACCCCAGAACTGCTTTGAGTACGACGGCTTGACTATTCTGAATCCCGCCTTAGCCGAGAACCGCGACTACATCTGCGAGGTGGCCCGCGACATTGTCACTCGCTACGATGTTGACGGCATTCACATGGACGACTATTTCTATCCCTATCCGGCCGCAGGACAGACCATTCCTGACGATGCGCAGTTCCGCCAGTACAACAATGGAATCCGAGACATCGGCGACTGGCGCCGCTATAATGTAAACCTCTTCATCGAACAGTTCTATAAGACTATTCACAAGGCCAAGCCCTGGGTCAAGGTGGGCATATCGCCCTTCGGTATCTACCGAAACCGAAATAGTAGTGAGATTGGCAGCAATACCAACGGACTGCAGAACTATGACGACCTTTACGCTGACATACTGTTGTGGATTAACAATGGTTGGCTTGACTACTGCGTGCCGCAGATTTATTGGGAGATTGGCAACAAGGCTGCCGACTACGACACCCTGATACGCTGGTGGAACCAGTATGCAGGCGGCCGCCCCCTTATTATAGGTGAGGACATTGAGCGTACAGTCAAGGCAGCCGACCCCTCGAGTCCCTCTCAGAGTCAGATGAATGCCAAGTATCGTCTTCACCAGCAGATGAAGAACGTGAAGGGTACCGTGCTCTGGTATGCCAAGGCTGCCGTCGACAATGTAGGAAATTACGGTACAGCGCTCCGCGACTACTACTGGCGGACGCCTGTGCTCCAGCCCGACATGAGCTTCATCAGCAAGAAGACCACCAAGAAGGTGCGCAAGCTGAAGCCCGTCTGGACCAGCGACGGCTACATGCTCTTCTGGACGGCTCCTAAGGGTAAGGAATGGCACAATACTGCTGTCAGCTACGTCGTCTACCGTTTCGCCAAAGGCCAGAGGCAGGACATCAACGATGCCTCGAAGATTGTGGCCGTTACGCCGAACACCTTCTGCCAGCTGCCATACGTCAAGGGCAAGGATAAGTATACGTATTATGTGACGGCTCTCAACCGCCTGCATAATGAATCGAAGCCTCGTAAGAAGATTTTGAAACTGTAGTGAGACACATCTTAACCATAGCTCTCCTCTTGCTGACGGCTGTCGGTAGTAATGCCCAGACAGCCCAGCAATGGCGCGACTCATTAGCCGTGCTCAACCGTATGATAGAACAGCAGCCCCGCTCCACAGACCTGAGACTCAGGAAGGCGGCTGTAAACATTGAACTGGAACAGTGGGAGTATGCCGCCGAGGAGTATGGACGTGTGCTCGCCATCGACGACGGCAATCCGGCAGCACTCTATTTCAGGGCCTATGCCAATGTCCACCTGCGTCAGTACACACTCGCTCGTGCCGACTATGAAAAGCTGCTCACCCTGCTGCCGCTCCACATGGAGGCGCGACTCGGGCTGGCTGCTGTCTATGAGCGGATGGCCCGCTGGCGCAATGCTGCTGACGAATACAACCTGCTGGTCGAGATGTTTCCTGACTCGGCTGTCTGCTATGCTGCACGGGCTGCCTTTGAGGTGTCGCAGAAGCAGTATGAACTGGCCATCTTCGATTTGGAAAAGGCCGTAAGCCTTTCTCCCCAGGATGTTTCCTATCGTGCTTCGTTAGTCGATGTCCGCAGGAAACTCAGACGTGGCAGGTGACTATAGCCTGATGCCGATCGAGGCGTTGACATACCAGTCGTCCAACCGTCCGCTGATTTCATCGGTCTTGTAGCGGAAGTTGCTATACTGACCGTAGGCATTGAAGAAGATATTGTCGTTCCACTCGTATGTGAACGACAGGCGTGCATCGAAGTTCAGCTTCATGTTCGAGTTCACGCCCTCCACCGGATTCTCCTCTGACGGTCTGATGCGGTAGTCTTTTACGTCAATCTCATCATAATCGTCCAGACCTTCTGCATAGATCAGGTCCTTCAGGGTTGAGTCGTAGCGCCACATCTTGTGGTGGTTATAGAACGTTAGCATGGGGATGGCCATGCCGCTGATGAGCATGCCGCGTGTTGGCACCCAGTTGTAGATGTAGCCCAGTCCCACGCTTGCCTGCCAGGACTTGATGCGCCCGATGTCGTTCAAGAACAGTATGAGGTCGGCGTTAATATCCTTGTCGTATGCCGTCGTAGAGTGGAAATACATGGCGCCAGCCATCAACGAGCCAGCCGAACGCTTCTGGACGACACTCTGGTCGTAGGCAGCGGCATACGAACACTTCGTACCGTTGAAGAGGTAGAAACCGTCGATGAAGAGAGCACGGGTCTTGATGGGGCTGCCAAGTTCAAAGTAGTCAGAAAAAGAGAAGGGCGAGAAGACTAAGTCGCCTTCTTCGGTGATGTCGGACAAGCCATTGCCTGAGAGTCTCACTTCCGGCTGGTCGTTGTCGAACCAGTGGATGCGCATGTTCACGCCATATCGGCCACCTGTGGCACCAAGCGACAGAATGCGCCCGTTGTCGCCTCCAATATTCCACGAATAGCCCAGTCCGTAGCCTCGGTAGCCTGCCCATAAGCCGGCGTAGGTGGCGGGGTCTGTCTTGACGCGGGGTTCCCAGGTCATGTCGCCCTTCATGAATATGAAGATATCCTCGGCATGATGTATTGTTGACGATATCTTCAGGTCCGACTGGTTGATGTTCCCTTTCAGCAGAAGCTGCCAGGGTTTCTTGGGGGCATCGATATAGCGACGGTCGACGCCGCTCACCGACATGGAGTCAAGGAAAGTACCGACTTTCCTGGCAATGCCGGCTAATCCGTCGCCCTCGGCAGATGCTGTCAGCGACGCAGAAAGGGCTGCCGTTATGAGCAGTAGTATCTTGTTCTTCATTTCTACATTCCTTTTTCCTTATCTTTTATTCCGAAGAAGTCGCGCAGTCCGTTGAAGTCTTTCTTCATGATGATGCCCACGCCCTGGGTGTTCAGACTGCTGCGGGTAAAGTAGCGGTCGTTGGTCTGGTTGTAGACCTTCAGGGCGAGGTTGCCATTGGGCAGCAGCAGGTAGCGGATGTCAAAGTCGCCGATAAACGACGGGGTGGCCTGCGTGGCATTGTCGCGGTAGCCGAACTGCCCGTTGATGAGCAGGCGGTTGTCGAGCATGCGGCCTGCTACGGTGCCCTCATATTCGGCATTGTTCCAGCCCTCTGTTCCTGTTGCGATGTTGGCGCCGAAGTTCCAGGAGTCGTTGCCGATGACCTGATTCAGCACGTTGTTGATCTGTGTGGAGAGCGTCCCCGAGAGGAACGACTGCATGGCGAGCGTCGTCTGGTCGGGCTGTCCAGGCTGCTGGTCGGCGTTGTTCTGACCGAGTGTGTAGAAGCGGCCTATTCCCAGCAGATAGAGTACCTGCTGGTTCATCTCCTGCTGTGAGGAGAGCAGCGAGCGCACCATCTGCTTCTCGTCGGCATTGACGGTAGGCATGTCGAGGTCGAAGGTCACCTGGGGCGCCGATGGCTGTCCGCCGATGTTCATCAGACAGTTCACGCGGATGGTGTTCGACGAGAATGAGTTGCCAAGCTGTAGGTCAGAGAGCGAGACGCCGTTGACGGTATAGAGAGCCTGCAGGTTGAGGGCTGCTGCGTATGGGTCGCCGCCGAAGATGATGGTGCCGCCGGGCTGGAACTGGAACTTCTTGTTGATGATGTTCTGTATGGTGACGTCGTAGGTGCCGTGGTCGACGGTATAAGTGCCTTGCATCTCGAACGTACCTTTATTATAATAGGTGGCCTGGAGCGTGCCCGAGCCGTTGAGGGTGATATAGTCGCCGGTCTTGGCATCCATCAGCAGGCGCAGCGTTCCCTCCGGCGTAGCGTTTACAAGGAAGCTCATGTAGATGTTGGTTGACGACGTTGAGGCCGTCTGTGCAGTCGCATTGGGAGCATCATGCTCTACCTTTTTCCAGGTGATGAACTCCTGGTCGCTGATGCCGTCGTTCTGGTCGGCGTTATAGACAAAGGTGCTGCCCGTCAGAGGGGTGACGTTGCAGTCGATGTGAACGTCGTCGCCGCGCAAGGAAATGTCCACATCGCCCGAGGCGAAGACGGTGCCGTAGAACGACTGGTCGCCAAAATCGCTGAAGTCGTAGCCCAAGAGACGGTTTGTGCTGACGTGCAGGTCGAGGCTCAGGTTGGTGAGGTCTTCGTGGTGAACGGTCCCCGACAGATAGCCCACGTTGTCGTATTTGTCGTAGATGCGCAGGCTGTCGAGCAGTATCTCGTTATAGACGAGCGTCAGGCTGTCGTCGCGCAGGGTGTAGGTGGTGTTGAGCGGCGTGATGGAGGCATGGCCGTCGATGCGCAGTCCGCCTGTCAGGTTGATGGCGTCAAGGGGCCCGGCCAGTCGCAGGTTGCCGTTGCCGTGTCCTGTGATTTCTGAGATGAACGACTCCGTGAACGAGTGCATGAAGTCGAGGTAGGTGCCGTGGGCCGAGATGCCCAGGTCGATATACTCCCTCTCGGGCGACACATAGCCGTTGATGTAGGTCGTTGCCTCCAGTCCGTCGTTGGCTGTAGCGCTGATGTCTATCTGTTCCTGCTGCTTGTTCCAGTCGACGTGGGCGGTAAGCGTGCCCATGCGCCCCTCCTGGAACTTGAAGTCGTTGACTATCAGGTCGGCGTAGGCGTCGGGGGCGTCGAGCACGGAGGTCAGGCAGGCATTTCCTGAGGCCTTGCCGGCGAATGTCACGGCGTCGAAGGCTACGAGGTCGAGGATGTAGCCCACTTCAACACCCTTCAGGCTGACGTGAACGGAGTCAGTCTTCTGCTTCGAGGCCGTGCCGTCGACCATGATGTACTGCTCGCCGTTGTGGACTGAGAAGTGGTCGATGAGCATGCGGTCGGTGGAGTAGAGAATGTCGGAAGGCTCTACCTGCCAAGTTGAGTTGTCGATGACGATGTTGGAGGGCAGTATGCTGACTTGGGCCTCGGGCTTGTTGTCGATGTTCTTGTAGAGGTGCGAGCTGAGGTTGAGCGTTCCGCTCAGCGGCTTGTCGGCGTTGTGGTTGTTCCACGTCAGGGCCAATGAGAGGTTGTTGTCGGCGGCATTGCCGTCAGCCTTGATGTCGTAGCGCTTCCCCTCGTCGCCCAGCGTACTGATGGCGGCGTTGACGAAGAGCGAGTCGCTGGGAGTGGTGATGTGGACGACGCCGTTCTGATAGCGGCTGTCGTTGAATGTGAAGTCCGGCGCATCGAGGTCGATGGTGATGTGCTTGTCGCGGTCGTTGACAACGGCCTCCAGCTGCACAGTCTGGTGGATGTCGAGGCTGACATCGAGCAGCTTCTGCAGCCAGTCGGTCTTTCCCATGGCCATCTTCAGGCTGAAGTTGTTGTTCGACTGCCGGTAGGGCGGCAGGTCGGGCAGGGTGGGGAGTCGTGCACCGATGGCGTTGGCAACGCTCTGTGCCAGGGTGGCATAGTCGAACTCGCCTGAGAGGTTGGCATGGGCAAAGTCGCTGTTGAGGGTCACGAAGTGGCGCCCCTCGTCGAATCCTGACTCTACGCGCAGGTATTCCAGGCTGTAGTCCTTCTCGGGCAGGCTGAGATTATGCAGGCTGACCACGCCGACGGCATCGTTGAGGGTGGTGGCCTTCAGGTCGAGTTCAGCACGGGCCGACACCTTGGGGTCGGCTATCTGCAGCCAGCCCGTCAGCTGGTTGGTGGCGTAGGTGGCATCGAGGTCGATGTTCGAGTAGCTTGTGCCGTCGTACTCTATCTTGCCGATGTTGCCCTTGGCGGCTATCTGCTTGTCTATGATTCCGTTCACCTCAACGCCCAAGGCCACGTTGCCTAACTTGTCGTTGCCCGTCAGCCGGCCGATGTCTACGCCCTCGGTGCTGATGTTGCCGGCAAACTGCTTGTCTTCCCTAAGCTGCAGTTCGGCTTCGGCACGGCCTAAGTCGGTCTGGATGCCGGCCTGTGTATAGATGGTTCCCTGAGCATCGCCGAGGAACGAGCCTGCCAGTCTGACGTCGCCTAACTGCAGCACCATGTCGGGCAGTTCGACGACGTTCTTCGACAGGAAGTCAAGGGTCTCGGAGGCCACCGCCAGGTGCTCTACCTGCAGTTGCCAGGTGTCGCGTCCCTGCTCCGGGTGTTCGTAGTAGCCATTTGCCTCCAGGCTGATGTCGCCTTTGTCTGAGAGTGCCTGCAGCCGGCCGATGTCGAGCCTTCCCTGCTGGTAGGTGAAGTCGGTAGCCAGTCCGATGGTGTGCTGATAGTTCTTCAGCTTGGGGTGCAGGCCCCTGAAGTCGGAGGGCGTGATACGGCTGCGGTCTATGGCTCCCTTCAGCCGCAACGACTCCAAGAGACGTTCGGAATCGTAGGTGGCTGTGACGCTGTCCATTCGTATTTCTGTACTCGGCAGTTGTAGCTGGAACTGCTGCAGGCTTGCGCCGCGATTATTGGCAGTCAGAAGGAACGACAGACGATGAATGTTCAGCCCTGACTGCTCAACGCAGGTGAGGCGCTTGACGTTGACGTTCAGACTGTCGTCCTTGAGGGCCTTGAGGTTTATGTGCCCGCTAATGCCGGCCACATGAATATGATAGGGGTTGAACCGTTCTGGGGTCGGCGCCTCGTCCCATTGGTCGTAGGTGACGGAGGAGTTACGCACGATAAAGGAGTTGACGCGCAGGTCGAGGGGCGTCTGGTTGGTCGTGTCGTTCGAAGCAAGCGAGTCGAGCACGAACTGGTAGTTGGCAGGAGCGTCGGCAGTAGGGCGCGACAGCTGCAGACGGGCTCCCAGCAGCTGTGCCGACGAGACCGAGATGCGCCCAAGGGCAAGCGGGGCCAGGTCGACCTTTGCCGTCAGCCGCGCCACCTTGACCATCGGGCGCCGCTGCTGGTCGAGGATGGTCACGTCGTCGAGAATCAGGCGGTTCAAGAACCCCAGGTCCACCCGTCCGATGCTCACCTCCGTGCCCAGCTGCTCACCCAGCACGTCGGCCACCTTGCTGCCAGCCCAGTCCTGAACGGCGGGCAGCCGCAGGGCAACCATCAGCGAAGCAACGAGTGCAAGGAGTCCCCACACCAACCAGCTGACCAGTTTCCTAACCGTCTTCATCATACTTTTTCCGTTGCAAAGGTACGAAATAATCTCGATACTCAAAAAGAATCTCATAAACAATCATAACGGTTGAACAAAAAATAAGATTATCCCGCCTGATTTTATATCTATTTAAGCGCTACCTGGCGGGTAGAGAAACTTTACCCGGCAGTAAGAGGAGCTTTACCCGGCAGTAAGAGGAGCTTTACCCGGCAGTAAGAGGAACTTTACCCGGCGGGTAGCTGAGAGGTTGAAATGGTGCCGTTTGTTGTTAGTTGGAGTTGGCAAATGATGCTTATTCTTTTAATTATGTTGCAAAATTGCGAGAAAAAGTCGGGATAACGTTATTTTTCGCCGACAAATGCTCGATATATCCATAATTTTTACTAATTTTGCGGTCGCTTAACGTTAGCTATTCAATTCAAACATTTATATAAATGGCAAATGTAATCAAGTTACGCAAAGGCTTGGACATTCATCTTCAAGGACGTGCCGAGGAGAAGAAGATCCAGTTGAAGTCGAACGGCAAGTATGCACTTGTGCCCGACGACTTCGAAGGGGTTACTCCGAAGGTGGTCGTCCGCGAGGGTGACAAGGTCAAGGCCGGGGATGCCTTGTTTGTCAACAAGCAGTATCCCGAAGTTAAGTTTGCCTCGCCAGTGAGCGGCACCGTCCGCGAGGTGGTGCGGGGCGAACGCAGGAAAGTGCTCTGCGTCAAGGTCGATGCCGACAGCCAGCAGGAGTTCGTGGACTTCGGCCGGAAGGATGTCGGCAAGCTGACAGGCGAGCAGGTTGTTAACGCCCTCTTGGAGGCTGGTATCTTTGGCTATATCAATCAGTTGCCTTATGCTGTTTCAACCAATCCTGAGACGAAGCCTAAGGCAATTTTCGTGTCGGCCCTGAGGGACAAGCCCCTGGCTGCCGACTTCGAATTCGAGGTGAAGGGTCAGGAGCAGGACTTCCAGACGGGACTCACCGCCCTATCGAAGATTGCCAAGACTTACCTCGGCGTGGGTGCAGGCTCGGCCCTGACCGGCGTGAAGGATGTCGAGGTGACGGTCTTCGAGGGTAAGTGCCCGGCAGGCAACGTCGGCGTGCAGGTCAACAACATCGACCCGGTGAACAAGGGCGAGGTGGTGTGGACCATCGGCGACCCGACGGTGGTGCTGTTTATCGGCCGCCTGTTCAGCACGGGTAAGGTGAACCTCACCCGCACGGTGGCCCTGTGCGGCAGCGAGGTCAGCAGTCCTGCCTACGTCGATATGCTGGTAGGCGAGGAACTCTCGACGCTGCTCAGCAACAGCTACGACGCCAGCAAGAGCGTCCGCATCATCAACGGCAACGTGCTGACGGGCAAGCCCACGACGAAGGAGGGCTTCCTGGGGGCACACACTTCTGAAATCACCGTCATTCCCGAGGGTGACGATGCCGACGAGATGCTGGGCTGGATTCTGCCGCGCCTGAAGCAGTTCTCCGTCAGCCGCAGCTACTTCTCGTGGCTCTGCGGCAAGAAGGACTACGCTCTCGATGCCCGCATCAAGGGCGGCGAGCGCCACATCATCATGAGCGGCGAGTACGACCGCGTGCTGCCGATGGACATCTACGGCGAGTATCTCATCAAGGCCATCATCGCTGGCGACATCGACCGCCAGGAGGCGCTCGGCATCTACGAGGTCAGTCCTGAGGACTTTGCCTTGGCCGAGTTCGTGGACAGCTCGAAGTTGGAATTGCAACGCATTGTGCGTGAAGGACTTAATTTGTTACGTAAAGAAAACGCATAGGGACTATGAGCGCATTAAGAAATTACATCAACAAGATAAAGCCGAACTTCGAGGAGGGTGGCAAGCTGCATGCCTTCCGTTCGATTTTCGACGGCTTCGAGACCTTCCTCTACGTGCCCAACGACACGGCGAAGGCTGGCAGCGTGAACATTCACGACGCCATCGACTCGAAGCGCATCATGAGTATGGTGGTCATCGCCCTGATGCCGGCCATGCTGTTCGGTATGTACAACATCGGCTACCAGAACTACCTCGCCGCAGGCACGCTGGCTTCGGCCTCCTTCTTGGAGGTGTTCTTCTATGGATTCCTGGCCGTGCTGCCCAAGATTCTCGTCAGCTACATCGTCGGTCTGGGCATTGAGTTTGCCTGGGCACAGTGGAAGGGCGAGGAGATTCAGGAGGGCTACCTCGTATCGGGTATCCTCATTCCGCTGATTGTTCCCATCGGCTGTCCGCTGTGGATGCTGGCGCTGGCCTGCGCCTTCTCGGTCATCTTCTGCAAGGAGATTTTCGGCGGTACGGGTATGAACATCTTCAACCCCGCCATCGCCGCCCGTATGTTCCTGTTCTTCGCCTATCCGTCGAAGATGACGGGCGACCAGATTTGGGTGGCTCAGGACAGCATCTTCGGTCTGGGCAACACGCTGCCCGACGGCTTCACCGCTGCTACGCCGCTTGGCCAGATAGGGCAGGGTATTGCTCCTGATGCCTCTATCTGCGACATGATTTGCGGCTTCATACCCGGTTCTATCGGTGAGACCTCAGTCATCGCCATCGCCCTCGGCGCCATCCTGCTGCTCTGGACGGGCATTGCCTCGTGGCGCACCATGCTGAGCGTCTTCGTCGGCGGTGCCGTCATGGCCTGCATCTTCGAGCAGACCGGTCAGTCGATGACGTGGTGGCACCACTTCATCCTCGGCGGCTTCGCCTTCGGTGCCGTGTTCATGGCTACCGACCCTGTGACGTCCTGTCGCACACAATGCGGTCAGTACATCTATGGCTTCCTCATCGGCGCGATGGCCATCATCATCCGCGTGATGAACGCCGGCTATCCTGAGGGCATGATGCTCGCCATCTTCTTTGGTAATATGTTTGCTCCTACGATTGACCACTTCATCGTGGAGCGCAATATCTCGAAACGTTTAAAGAGAGGAGGTACCAAATGAAACTGAATACTAATTCGAATTCGTACATTATTATATATAGTGCGATACTCGTGGTCATCGTGGCCTTCCTGCTGGCCTTCGTCTATCAGGCATTGAAGCCCATGCAGGACGCTAACGTGGCCCTTGACATTAAGAAGCAGATTCTTTATTCACTCAACATTCGCGACCTCGATGGTGCTGAGGCTGAAGCCAAGTACAAAGAGGTGGTAAAAACCAAGGCTGAAGATGATGGACATATACTTTATGGTTGTGTTGTCGATGGTGAGCATATCACTGTTGCAACTCTGAAAGGTATGGGCCTTTGGGGAGGAATCAGTGGATTCTTAGCTTTCAAAGAAGACGGTACCGTATATGGTGCATACTTTAATCATGAGAGTGAGACAGCTGGTCTTGGTGCTGAAATCAAGGACTCTCAGGAGTGGCAGGAGAAGTTCATCGGTAAGAAGATTTTCGATGAGAATGGCAACGTGATTCTCTCTGTTGTGAAGAAGGTAGAAAATCCTGACTCGCAGGTTGACTGCGTAACAGGTGCTACGCTGACTTCTAATGGTGTTGATGCTATGATTAAGGAATCTTTAAAAGATGTTCAAATTTATAAAGTAGATTGTCGATTTCCAACAAAATCAGCAGAGGAGAAGTAAACTATGGCATTATTCAGTAAACAAAATAAGGAGGTTTTTACTAATCCGTTGAACCTCGACCACCCAATCCTTGGACAGGTATTGGGTATCTGCTCGGCACTTGCCGTCACCTCGCAGCTGAAGCCTGCCATCGTGATGGGACTCGCCGTGACCGTAATCACCGCCTTTGCGAATGTGATTATCTCGATTATCCGCAACACCATTCCTAACCGCATCCGTATCGTGGTGCAGCTGGTGGTTGTGGCTGCTCTCGTGACCATCGTTTCTCAGATTCTGAAGGCTTTCGCCTACGACGTCAGCGTTCAGCTCTCTGTGTATGTCGGTCTGATCATCACCAACTGTATCCTGATGGGCCGCCTCGAGGCCTTCGCCATGCAGAACAAGCCCTGGCCCTCGTTCCTCGACGGTGTGGGCAACGGTCTCGGCTATGCGATGATTCTGGTCATTGTGGGTGCCGTTCGTGAGTTCCTCGGGCGCGGTTCGCTCTTAGGCTTCCAGATTATCCCTGATGCCTGCTACGACCTGGGCTACGTGAACAACGGTATGATGACGATGCCGGCTATGGCGCTCATCCTCGTTGGCTGTGTGATTTGGGTTCATCGTGCTTACTTTTATAAGGAGAAATAAGATATGGAACACGCAATATCATTACTGTTTAGGTCGATATTCGTCGACAATATGATCTTCGCCTTCTTCCTCGGCATGTGTTCGTACCTTGCCGTGTCGAAGACCGTGAAGACATCGCTCGGACTGGGCTGCGCCGTGACCTTCGTGCTCACCGTCACCGTCCCCGTCAACTATCTGTTGCAGACCAAGGTCTTAGGCCCCGACTGCCTCGTCGAGGGCGTCGACCTGAGCTACCTCAGTTTTATCCTCTTTATCGCCGTGATTGCCGGTATGGTGCAGCTGGTGGAGATGACGGTCGAGAAATACTCGCCCTCGCTCTATGCCGCACTCGGCATCTTCCTGCCGCTGATTGCCGTCAACTGCGCCATCATGGGTGCTTCGCTCTTCATGCAGCAGCGCATACTGATGGACCCCAGCAACTCGCAGGCCATCACCTCGGTCTGGGATGCCGTCGTCTATGGCTTCGGCTCCGGTATCGGCTGGATGCTCGCCATCGTAGCTATGGGTGCCATCCGCGAGAAGATGCAGTACAGCGATGTTCCCAAGCCCCTGCAGGGCCTCGGCATCGTCTTTATTACCGTCGGTCTCATGGCTATGGCGATGATGTGTTTCTCTGGACTTAATATCTAAATAGGAAGTATGGCACAGTTTATAGCATATAGCATTGGAGTATTCCTCATTGTCATACTCCTCTTGGTGATTATCCTGCTCGTGGCGAAGAAATATCTCTCGCCGTCGGGCAATGTGAATATTACGGTCAATGGCGACAAGGTGCTCAACGTGCCGCAGGGCAACAACCTGATGGCTACGCTCAACGAGAACGGCATCTTCCTGCCCTCTGCCTGCGGTGGCAAGGCCAGTTGCGGACAGTGCAAGGTGCAGGTCCTGGAAGGCGGCGGCGAGATTCTCGACTCTGAAAAGCCCCACTTCACCCGCAAGCAGATCAAGGACCACTGGCGACTGGGCTGCCAGTGCAAGGTGAAGGGCGACTTGAAGATTCACGTCGACGAGTCAATCCTCGGCGTCAAGGAGTACGAGTGTACGGTCATCTCGAACAAGAACGTGGCTACGTTCATCAAGGAGTTCAAGGTGCAGCTGCCCGCCGGCGAGCACATGGACTTCCTGCCCGGCTCTTACGCCCAGATCAAGATTCCTAAGTTCGACTGCATCGACTACGACAAGGACTTCGACAAGTCGCTCATCGGCGACGAGTACCTGCCCTCATGGCAGAAGTTCGGCCTGTTCCCCCTCAAGTGTAAGAACCCCGAGGACACCATCCGTGCCTACTCGATGGCCAACTATCCGGCTGAGGGCGACGTCTTCATGCTCACCGTGCGTATCGCCACGCCGCCGTTCAAGCCCGACAAGAGCGGCTTCATGGAGGTCAACCCCGGTATCGCCTCCAGCTACATCTTCTCGCTGAAGCCCGGCGACAAGGTCATCATGAGCGGTCCCTTCGGCGACTTCCATCCCCACTTCGACTCGAAGAAGGAGATGATCTGGGTTGGCGGTGGTGCCGGTATGGCTCCGCTCCGTGCACAGATTATGCACATGACCAAGACGCTGCATACGACCGACCGCGAGATGCACTACTTCTACGGCGCACGCGCCCTCAACGAGGTGTTCTATCTCGACGACTTCCTTGGACTGGAGAAGGAGTTCCCCAACTTCCACTTCCACCTGGCCCTCGACCGTCCCGACCCCGCTGCCGATGCAGCTGGCGTGAAGTACACCCCGGGCTTCGTCCATCAGGTGATGCTCAACACCTACCTGAAGGACCACGAGGCCCCCGAGGACATCGAGTACTATATGTGCGGCCCCGGCCCCATGTCGAAGGCCGTCGTCTCGATGCTCGACTCGCTCGGCGTCGATCCCGAGTCTATCATGTACGACAACTTCGGAGGATAACTGAATGACACTGATCATCGTTCTGCTGCTCATCTTCGGCTACCTGCTGATTGCCACTGGCCACCTGACGGGGGTCAACAAGGCAGCCATCGCCATGTTCATTGGCACGGTGGGGTGGGTGGTCTACATCTGCTGGGGCGCCGACTTCGTCATGTCCCAGCACCCCCATGAGTATGCAGAATTCCTGGCCGGCGAGGCTCCTTCAAGCGATGCCGTCAAGTATTTCATCTATGACGACATCTTCCTGAAGTATGTGGGCCGAGCCGCCAGCATTGTCATGTTCCTCCTGGCCACGATGACCATCGTCGAGATACTGAACAACAACGGCTGCTTCGACTTCATCACCGAGTGGATTCGCACCCGCAACTCGAAGCGGCTGCTGTGGACCATCACGCTGGCCACGTTCATCCTCTCGGCCAATCTCGACAACCTGACAACGGCAACGATGATGCTGGTCATCATGCACGACATTGTCCGCAGCCGACGGCAGCGAATGCTCATCGGCGCGGCCATCGTCGTGGCGGCCAACTGCGGCGGTGCCTTCACCGTCATCGGCGACCCGATAGGACTGCTCCTCTGGGGCGACGGGGCTGTCACGGCCACCGACTTCTCGAAGTTCCTGGCCCTGCCGGCCTTGGTGGCATGGGTGGTGACAACCATCCTCATCAACCGCCAGCTGCCCGACCGCCTCGATACCGAGTGGACGGCTCCCCCTTATCGTGGCGACGACACCAACCTGAACCGCTGGCAGCGAATGGTCATGCTCGTCGTGGGTATCGGCGGCCTGTGGTTCATCCCGACGTTCCACAACATCACCAAGCTGTCGCCGTTCCTCGGCGCACTCTGCGTGCTCAGCGTGCTGTGGGTGGTCAACGAGGCCTTCAACCGCAAGCTGAACGATGCCGACCAGATGGCCCAGCGCCGCATTCCCCGTGCTATTCAGTACGGCACCATCCAGCAGATGCTCTTCGTCATGGGCATCATGCTCGGCATGGGCGTGATGACCGAGACGGGCGTCTTCGGCGACATCTCGGCTTGGATCGACTACAACATCCACAACATCTGGGTGGTGGGCATCATCTCAGGCCTGCTCAGCAGCGTGGTCGACACGTTCACCGTTGCCATCACCGACATCTCGCTCTATCCCATCATCGAGCACGCACAGCTGAGTGCCTGGGCCGACAGCGACTACCTGTCGAACTTCGCCCTGAACGGCGCTTACTGGAAGGTCATCTCCTTCACAACGGCCGTCGGCGGCTGTCTGCTCAGCGTGGGCAGCACCAGCGGACTGGCCCTTATGAAAATGGAACACGTGCGCCTGGGCTGGTATCTGCGCCATCTGACGCCCAAAGTCCTCGCAGGCTTCGTCCTGGGACTCATCGTCCTCTACGTCGAGGTTCTGCTTCTCGCCTCCTGACTACACACCTAACCTCTTAAAACAAAAACAATGCCAAAAATCAAAACTATCGGCATACTCACCTCCGGAGGCGACGCCCCCGGCATGAATGCCGCCATCCGCGCCGTCACCCGCGCCGGCATCTACAACGGGTTTAATATCAAAGGTATCTATCGTGGCTACGACGGCCTCATCAAGGGCGAGGTAAAGCCCTTTACCACTGAGAATGTCAGCGGTATCATTACCCGTGGTGGCACCATTCTGAAGACCGCCCGCTCGAAGGAGTTCATGACGCTGGAGGGCATGCAGAAGGCCTACGAGACCTGCCAGCGCGAGGAGATCGACGCGCTCGTCGTCATCGGCGGCAACGGCTCACTTACCGGAGCACGCAACTTCGGCATGGAGTTCGACTTCCCGGTTATCGGACTGCCGGGCACCATCGATAACGACCTCTACGGCACCGACTCCACCATCGGCTACGACACGACGATGAACACCATCATGGAGTGTGTCGACCGTATTCGCGATACAGCCAATTCCCACGAGCGCATCTTCTTTGTCGAGGTGATGGGCCGCGATGCGGGCTTCCTTGCCCAGAACTCGGCTATCGCCTGTGGTGCTGAGGCTGCCATCATCCCCGAGGAAATGACTGATGAGGATCAGCTGGCGCAGTTCATGGGCCGCGGCATCCGTAAGTCGAAGAAGTCGTGCATCGTCATCGTCTCCGAGAGTCCCAAGTGCGGCGCCCTCTACTATGCCGACCGTGTGAAGAAGGAGTTCCCGAGCTTCGACGTCCGCGTCTCAATCCTCGGCCATCTGCAGCGTGGCGGCTCACCGTCTGCCCACGACCGCATCCTGGCTAGTCGTACTGGCGTAGGTGCCATCGAGGCTCTCCGTCAGGGACAGCGCAACGTGATGGTTGGCGTGCGCAACAACGAGGTGGTCTACGTGCCCTTCTCGGAGTGCATACGTACCGACAAGCCTTTCGACAAGAAACTCATCAAGGTGCTCGACGAGCTTAGTATATGATCAGGAAAATTGTTTTGACCGGCGGCCCCTGTGCCGGAAAGACGACGGCCCTGGTGCGCGTCATCGAGCATTTCAACAGTCGCGGCTTCAAGGTGTTCTGTGTCCCCGAGGTGCCTACCATCTACAGCCTTGCGGGGTGGAACTATCTGACGCCCAACCGCCAGCTCTACTTCGAGGGCGAGCGGGCCATACTCGAGACGCAGCTGGCACTCGAAGACCATTTCATGCGTCTGGCCAGCGTCTGCGCCAAGCCTGTGCTCATCGTCTGCGACCGTGGTACGATGGACATATCGGCCTATATTGCCCCTGAAGAGTGGGATAGCATCTGCGGCGAGGCCGGCACCAACTCCAACGTGCTGCGCGAACGCTACGACGCCGTGCTCCACCTCGTCTCGGCTGCCGACGGTGCCGAGCAGTACTACACCACCGCCACCAACTCCACCCGCTATGAGAAGGCCGACGAAGAAGGACTGCGCATAGCCCGCGAACTCGACAAGAAGGTCATCAAGGCCTGGACGGGCCATCCCCATCTGCGCGTCATCAACAACCACGACGACTTTGAGCGGAAGATGCAGCGCGTGCTCCGCGAAATCTCCAATGTGCTCGGACTGCCGCAGCCCGTCACCGAGGAGCGCAAGTATCTGGTCGAGGTGACGGGTGAACTGCCTGAGACTATCGACAGCGACATCCTCCAGACCTACCTCGTCAGCGAGCCTGGCACGGAGGTCCGCCTGCGCCGCCGTTCGTGGCCCAGCGGCAAGGTGGTCAACGTCCACAACACCAAGAAGCGCACTGCCCCCGGCGAACAGATTGAGACCGAGCGTCAGGTGGAGAACGCCCTCTACGAGTCGCTGCTCCAGCAGGCCGACCCTTACCGCCAGTCCATCTCGAAGCTGCGCCAGAGCTTTATCTGGAAGGGCCAGTACTTCGAACTCGACACCTACCGCGGTCCCCTCGACGGTCTCGTCATTCTCGAGACCAAGGGCATTGCCGATGCCGAGGACGTCAACTTCCCGCCCTTCATCCGCGTCATCAAGGAGATAACGGGCAACAAGGAGTACTACAACTACAACCTCGCCCTCAAGAAATAATTATTTTGTTGATTGCCTACACTGCTTACACTAAGCCGTAACTGTCTGTACCTCAGCCGTTACCTTAGTGTAAGCAATTCTTTTTTAGTGTAGGAAACGGCCTCTACCTCATTAATCATTATTCCGCCTAATTTCTTTCCAAAACAAAGATAGGATTGTGCCCTTTTGGATGTTTCCACGCCGTGGAATAATCGTTCCACTTAGTGGAACAAATGTTCCAGGCCGTGGGAACACCCAAAAGCTAATTGAATTTGCATACACAGAATGCAAGGCTTTCAATTGATGAAGCAAAAAGGAGAAGATCAGAAAATAATAGCAGGAAGCTGAGATGATTTGCTGAATGAAACAGGTGTTTTGTTGAAAAGATTTGGCGTGTTGGCAACAATGGCCGTATCTTTGTGACAAAATTAGTGACTCACTGTAAAACAAATCTGCGTTATGAAGATAATTATTGTATTACTTACAGTTCTAGTTGGTACTGACGGCACAGGCCGAATTGTATATGCTATTTCCCCTCATCGGGCGGAGGTGGCGGCCCCGGCGGAGGTGGCGGCTGGGGGCCTGGTGGCGGCCGGGGCGGCCGCTCCTAATTGTTCGGGAAGATAAATACAAACAATAAGAGATTATGAAACGTTCACTTCTTATGGCATTATGCCTACTTCTGCAGTATGGGAACCTGATGGCGCAGGAGCAAAAGCCACAATTTGAAGGTCAGCACCCACAGATGGGACTGGGTGGCAGACCTAATGGCAGACCCGGAAGACCTCCTGGCGGCCCCGGCGGTCCAGGCTCCCGACAAAAAGATATCAAATACACAGGGGCGACAACCCTGACAGCTGTGGCGACAGAGACCGGCAAAACCTACGGAAGCAATAAGGCGGATGAGTGTGCATTGCTGATTTCGACCAAGGAGGCGGTGACTATCGCCCAGCCTACCATCAGCAAGACTGGCAATTCAGATGGCGGCGACAACTGCAGCTTCTACGGCGTGAATGCAGCCCTGCTAGTCAAGGACGGCAGCACCACGACCATCAAGGGCGGTACCATTTCCAGTAGCGCTACGGGGGCTAATGGCGTGTTCTCATATGGTGGTAACGGCGGCAGGAACGGTGGCGAGGGCGACGGAACGACGGTCATCATCGAGGATACAAGAATCACCACTACAGGCAATGGCTCCGGCGGCATCATGACTACTGGCGGCGGCGTGACAAAGGCCAAGAACCTGATGGTGAACACCAGTGGTCGCTCGTCGGCTCCTATACGTAGCGACCGCGGCGGTGGCATCGTGACCGTCGATGGCGGCAGCTATACCAGCAGCGGTCAGGGCTCGCCAGTCATCTACTCTACAGCAGATGTCACCGTGACTAATGCCGTGCTCATATCGAATATGTCGGAGGGCGCTGTCATCGAGGGTAAGAACAGTATTACACTGAACAACTGCCAGATGACCGTCAGCAACACGCGTCGCAACGGCCACGCGCAGTTTCAGGATGCCATCATGATATACCAGTCGTTCTCTGGCGATGCCGATAGCGGCAACTCGCATTTCACCATGAACGGTGGCATGCTGACTAACCGTCAAGGCCATCTTATACATGTCACCAACACTAATGCCATAATCACACTCAACGGCGTTAAGCTGGTAAACGATGACCCCGCCAATGTGCTCCTCTCTGTTTGCGCCGACGGGTGGCAGGGAGCAACCAACAAAGCTACGCTCAATGCCGTAAGCCAGCAGATGGAAGGTACTATCCTCGTGGGTAGCGACTCTGAGCTGACGCTGACAATCACCGAAGGCTCCACCTTCACCGGCTTCATCGGCGGCAACATCACGAATGCTGCAGGTGACACCATATCAACCGAGACTGGCAAAGTGGATGTTACGCTGGGTGACGGCTGTACCTGGACACTCACCGCTGATACCCATATCACTTCGCTGAAAGGCGACATGTCGCGCATCAAGACCAACGGACACCATCTGTATGTGAATGGCAAGGAAAAGATTATCCAATAAAAACAACAAAAATATGAAGACAATTTCTATTCTGGCAATTATGGCAGCGTCCGCCATAATGCTGACATCATGCTCGGCAGACGACCCGTTCGAGGAATACAATAGTAGTTCGAGCAATGCTTATGCTTCTACGGTTGGCAGTTCGGCCACGACGGGCGAACTGGTAACGTTTGACGTAGCCGTGGACAAGACAACGGCAGAGCCGACGGAAGCTGCTACGGCATATTATCCCGACGATGAGGATGTGTTGGAGAACAACTGGTTTACGACGGAGGTGTCGATTGACCTGTCGAACCCCGTGGCGAAGACGGAGAACGGCGTGGAGGTGACGGTTAGCGGCGGCCACGTGACCGCCAACCACGGTTCGGAGAAGAAGATTTGCTACGTGGTGAGCGGAACAACCACCAACGGTTCGCTGACCATTCTCGGCGACAAGAAATATGCCGTGAAGTTTAGTGGCGTTAACATCACCAACCCCGATTCGGCGGCCCTGAACCTGCTGAGCGGCAAGCGGGCTTTCATTATCCTGGCCGACGGCACTACTAATACGCTGGCCGACGGCACGGGGGGAGCGCAGAAAGGTGCACTCTACTGCAAGGGCAAGTTGCTCTTCAACGGCAGCGGACAGCTCAGCGTGACGGGCAACACAAACAACGGCATCCACTCGGCCGACTATATCGTGTTTAACGAGGGCAATAATGTATACGTGAAATCAACTGCCAACCACGGTGTCAAGGCCAACGACGGCGTGTTCATCAACGGCGGCATCCTAAACGTCGAGGTGTCGGCAGCTGCGGCAAAGGGCATCAACAGCGAAAGCCATGTTATCGTGAACGGCGGACGCACGACGGTGCTGACCACCGGCAACGGCTACTACGACACGGACGACCGCGAGGCAAAGGGCGCTGCAGGCATCAAGGCAGACTCGACCTTCACCATCAATGCCGGCGAATTGCGACTGAAGAGTACGGGCTCGGGTGGCAAGGGCATCAACGCCGATGGGAATGCATTATTCAACGGCGGCAACGTCTTTGTGCTCACCACAGGCAGCCAATACCGGAGCAATAACGACACCGCATCGCCCAAGGGCATCAAGGCCGACGGTGCTATCAGCGTCAGCGGCGGCAGAATCTGGGTGCGCACCAGCGGCACCAATGGCGAGGGTATCGAGACGAAGAACACGCTGAACGTCACGGGCGGTGAAGTGGCCTCGTATGCCTACGATGACGCCATCAACTCAAAGGGCGACATGACCATCAGCAGCGGCTATGTCTTTGCCCAAGGCAGGAATAACGACGGACTTGATGCCAACGGCAACTGCTACATCAAAGGCGGCACGGTCTATGCCATCTGCAGCGGACAGCCCGAGGTAGCTATCGACGCCAACACCGAGGGTGGCAAGAAACTCTACATCACGGGCGGCACCGTCGTCGCCATCGGCGGTCTGGAGAGCGGCGCCAGCCTCTCGCAGTCATGCTATCAGGCTTCGTGGTCGGCAAATATTTGGTATGCGATGACTGTAGGCGACAACACATTCTCGTTCCAAACCCCATCGAGCGGCGGCTCTGGCCTTGTTGTCAGCGGTGCCTCACAACCCACGCTCCAGTCGGGCATCAGCGTCAGCGGTGGCACGTCGTACTTTGGTGGTCTCGTCATCATGGGTGGTTCTGTTAGCAGCGGCTCAAGTGTCAGCCTCTCGTCCTATAGCGGCGGCAACAGCATGGGCGGCAGTCCCGGTGGTGGAGGGCCTGGTTGGCACTGAGAATTATATTGTGATCAAGCTGGCATCTTTGGAGAAAACAGAACGCTTGACTGTCTGATAGATTTATCCCCCGCTTCTTTTTTGTAGAAAGAGTGGGGGATTTTGGTCGGAGTAAACCCGGCGTTTGCTCGGAGTAAATGGCTGGTTCGGACGGGGCAAAGATAGGAAGGCGGTACACGTTGCTTGGCTGTTGTTCGCAGGGCGGGTAACGGGGCTTTACATGGCGGGCAAACTTGAATTGCGTTTTTATTTGGGGATTTCGAAATAAAGTTGTAACTTTGCGGGCTGAAATGGGAAAAGTAACAAAACGTATAAACATAAATTACAACAATGAGATCAAGAACAGCTATCTGGTTTGAATGTAAAATCCAGTATGAGAAGACGATGGAGGACGGCCTCCAGAAGAAAGTGACAGAGACCTATACCACCGACGCGCTGAGCTTCACCGAGGCCGAGCAGCGCATTATGGAGGAGATGTCGTCGTACATCAGCGGCGAGTTCGACATCAAGGACATCAAAATAGCGCCCTACAAAGAGATTTTCTTCAGCGACGCAGACTCGGCCGACCGCTGGTACAAGGCTAAGTTGCAGTTCATCACCATCGACGAGAAGACTGCCAAGGAGAAGCGCTCGAGCGTGAACTACCTGGTGAACGCCGGCACGCTGAACGGAGCGGTGAAGAACATCGACGAGGTGATGGGCGGCACGATGATTGACTACGTCATCGCCTCTGTAGCCGAGACGCAGATCATGGACGTCTACGAATACGGCAAGGACAAGCAGACGGACGAGAAACCTGAATACGAGCAGTAAGATGTACGACGTTAAGGGAAACCTGCACCGTGTGCTCGACACGCTGCCCGAGGGTGTCAGGCTGGTGGCCATCAGCAAGTATCACCCCAATGAATACATCGAGGCCGCTTACGAGGAGGGCCAGCGGGTGTTCGGCGAGAGCCACGAGCAGGAGTTGAAGGTGAAGCACGAGACGCTGCCGAAGGACATCGTCTGGCACTTCATCGGCCACCTGCAGACGAACAAGGTGAAGTATATAGCACCTTATATAAATATGGTGGAGGCCGTCGACTCGCTGAAGCTGCTGAAGGAGATTGACAAGCAGGCCGCCAAGTGCGGGCGGGTCATCGACGTGCTGCTGGAGCTGCACATTGCCGAGGAGGCCACAAAGTACGGACTGACGCTCGACGACTGCCGGCAGTTGCTGGCTGACGGCGAGTGGCGCCAGCTGGAGCACGTGCGCATTTGCGGACTGATGATGATGGCGTCGCTGACCGACGACCGCGAGCAGATTCGCCGTGAGTTCACAACGGCTGCCGACTTCTTCGACGAGGTGAAACAGCAGTACTTCAAGGATGCTCCCTGGTTCTGTGAGCGTTCGTGGGGCATGAGCGACGACTACACGATAGCCGTTGAGTGTCGTTCGACGATGGTGCGCATCGGCACGAGCATCTTCGGACCGAGGGTGTATTAACGATAAGTTTAGAGGGTGCCTTTTGTAGATGGCAGTTCGTAGTGATAGATGTCGCGACGGACTGCCATTTTCAGCGAACGGGCAAGGGCCTTGAAGATGCCCTCTATCTTGTGGTGCTCGTTCTGGCCCTCAGCACGGATGTTGAGGTTCATGCGGGCGGCGTCGCTCAGGCTCTTGAAGAAGTGGAGAAACATTTCGGTAGGCATTTCGCCCACCTTCTCGCGCTTGAACTCAGCATCCCACACCAGCCAGGGACGGCCGCCGAAGTCGAGGGCCACCTGGCACAGACAGTCGTCCATAGGCAGGCAGTAGCCGTAGCGCTCAATGCCGCGCTTGTCGCCAAGAGCCTTCAGCAGACATTCGCCGAGAGCCAGTGCCGTGTCCTCGATGGTGTGGTGCTCGTCGACCTCGAGGTCGCCCTTTGTGTGAATGGTGAGGTCCATCATGCCGTGCTTGCCTATCTGCTCGAGCATGTGGTCGAAGAATCCCAGTCCGGTCTCGATGTCACACTTACCCGAGCCGTCGAGGTTCACCTTGATATAGATGTCGGTCTCCTTCGTCGTGCGCCTCACCTCAGCGGTGCGTTCTCCGGCAAACAGCAGTTCGGCAATCTTGGCCCAGGTCATGCCGTCGCGGCCCAGGATGAGGGCCTTGCAGCCGATGTTGCGGGCCAGCTGCTCGTCGGTCTCACGGTCGCCTATAACATACGAGTTTTCAATGTCATACTGCGGGTCGTTCATGTGCTTCTCGACCATCCCCGTGCCTGGTTTGCGGGTGGGGGCGTTGTCCTCGGGGAAGTGGCGGTCGATGAGTTGTTCGTCGAACGTGATGCCCTCGTCCTCAAGTGCCTGGAGGATGAAGTTATGAACCGGCCAGAACGTGTCCTCGGGGAAGGCGTCTGTTCCGAGCCCGTCCTGATTGCTGACCATCACGAAGCGGAAATCCAGGTTGCGGCGTATGAAGCCTAAGTGCTGGAACATGCCCTCGGTGAAGCGCAGTTTCTCGAACGAGTCGATCTGCTCGTCTTCGGGTTCGCGTATGAGCGTCCCGTCGCGGTCAATGAAGAGTATCTTTTGCTGTTTCATTTCTCTGAATTTCTTGCTGTTCGATGGAGCCTGCCATATAGTAGAGAGGCGTGAGCGTGCCCAAAAGAATATAGGTCTGGATGAATCCCGAGAGTGTGAATACAATCAGCGACAGCCAGTTCATGTATGACGGCATGCCCAGCGGGTCGCCGACGATGCTGCCAGCCTCAGCCTTCATGTTGGCGGTCAGCAGGATGATGGCGGGGAGCATGGTAATGACCAGGGCGATGGTGGCTAAGATGGTGACCACGAAGAGCACGGCGAATATGTAGCCCCAGTAGCGCAGTCCTTGCCGGTAGCCGCTGCCGAGTATGTTGAAGAGCTTGGTGTCGCGGGTGGTGACGTAACGCATGGTGGGGTAGGCCAGCGGCAGCAGCAGGGCCATCACCAGCAGTGCGACGACAGCGCTGAGACCGATGGTGACCATCGACTTCATGCCAATGCCGATGCCGACGATTACCGAAGGAATAATAATGGCAACAGAGCCGACGACCAACCACAAGATGGCTACTGCCAGCGTGCGCAACACGGAGCGTCCGTCGGGCTTGGTAAACCATCGGGCAGGGTAGGGGATGGCCCCTTCTTCCCTGTGGCGGTTCAGCATGTAGAAGGCGTAAGACAGCAGCAGGACCGTCACCACAAACTCGAGCAGCGACAGCAGGGAATGCGTCAGAATGGTCATCAGACTATCGGCGGCGCTTGCTTGCATCGGCTGTAATTGTGCGGCAATCTGCCTGGGAATCAGCGATATTGAATAGTGGAACACCAGTGCACTGACCAGTCCGCCTATCAATGCTATAGGCCACGTGGCACGGAAGATGCGGCGGAAGTTGCCCGTGTACAGGCTCAGTCCGGCAGCGAGTGCGGCTCTTACCGAGCGTATCTTCAGGGGAGATTCTTCGTTCTTTGTTTCCATAAAAATTGTTATCATTTTTGTTTCAGATGGCAAAGGTACTGACTTTTTTCGTAACTTTGCACCGTTTTAGCAGAAAATTAAAACATTTTATGAAGATTCTGAAGTGGGGATTCATAGG
>CAMHHO010000029.1:0-30485 GCA_946184965.1 uncultured Prevotellaceae bacterium
CGATGTCGGTCTTGTTGACGGGCTTCATCTCGAGCACCACGTCGCCGTACATCTGGACGAAGCGGCGATAGCTATCGTAAACGAAGTGGGGGTTATTAGTCTTCTTCACCATACCCTCGGCCACCTCGTCGTTCAGACCGAGGTTCAGGATGGTGTCCATCATGCCGGGCATAGAAGCACGGGCACCCGAGCGTACAGAGACCAACAGGGGGTTCTCCTTGTCGCCGAACTTCGAGTTCATCAGCACCTCGATGTGCTTCACGGCTGCCATCACGTCGTCGTTCAGCAGTTCCATAATCTTCTGCTGTCCCACCTGATAATACTCGTTGCAGCAGTCGGTGGTGATGGTGAAGCCCGGGGGTACGGGCACTCCGATGAGGTTCATCTCGGCCAGGTTAGCACCCTTACCGCCAAGTTCCTCACGCATCTTTGCATTACCTTCGGCCTTACCGTTGCCGAAGAGGTAAACTCTCTTTTGACTCATACGTTTTAGTTTTGATGTTTATTACGTTAACAATATTGTTTTATGCACAATCTCGTTTTAATCGTGCAAAGATACATCTTTTTTTGCACATTCCAAAAGAAAACGGGCAGAAATTTCTTTCCGCCCGTCGATTTTAGGTTTTTTAAGTAACCTCGGTTGTAACTTTTAGACTACTTTATGGTCTCTGATTCCTCCTGTTTAGCACAAGCTTTTATCGGCTTAGAAGCATCAACCGTTGTTTCGGCTTCAGGCTTGTCATTGGAATCCATCTGACGGGCATTGCTCTCAAACTCCCATGTTGTCGGCCCACAAACGCCATCGCCATCCTTAAAGACTCTATACACACCTGTTTTCATCAACTTATTGTCTGGATCACTACCCTTCTCCATCATGACAAAACCATAATATAGGTCTTCAATACCATTATCTGTTTTAGTACCAGAAATCACAAGAGAAGTCTTGTTAAAGATGTCATTTGAATAGCCTTCAGTACTGAAAGATGCTGTAAAATGAGTACCGTCACCGCTAATGAAGGCACCAGTTCCTCTACTGTAAGCACCTGTATTTTCAGCGTTGTAATCAATCATGTTTATCGTATTGTCAGTTGAAGACTGATTAAAGAAACGTATTTTATAAGTATCTATAACATATCCTGGATCCCAATTACCATCCTCACAGAAAACAACTGTAAATGGTGAAATAAGATAAGATCCTTCAATGTTCGGCGGATTCGTGCCAGTATATACAGGCATATGGTCTTTAAACTTATCACGTATGTTTTCAGGAATAACCTCGTCCATACGTGGGTCGTCACTATTTTCTCTAATCACGGGACGCAGAGCGAAACCATAATAACGGGAATAAGCATTCAAGGAGGGACCGCTACTCTTAACTCCCAGATTGTAACCATTGTTCTTATCGGTGACTTTATCACACGCCCAATAGTAACCAGATGTTCCGATACTTGACACTCCACTTTCGCAATATCCCACCGCTGGCAGGAAAATGCTGTCGCCGTTTATTTTGCTAATGAATTTGCAGCCATTGACACCATTGACAGTAGTCCATTCACTGGTGCAGTTGGCTATCAGTTCATTGATTTGGGTTGAAGAAGGCATCTTCCATTTATCGCCCCATTTTGCCTGAGCTGCATCATATTCCGACCCTCTAATGTCATAGCCAATATCGACATACGAGCTGTTTTTATAATGCTCATATGTAGATGTTGTATACACGCTCTTTGTCTCCGTCTCACCCCATGCGTAATAATCGCCAAATTCCTCTGGACTGTTAGCGCCTACATTAATATTGGCCCATTTCGTACCGCTGGGTAGTCCTAGGTCGATAGCCTTAGGAACGGCTCTTACGTTGATTTTGATGTTAGCTTTCTGGCCACCCTTTGTATCGGTCACGGTGAAGACGACATCGCCGATTTTCAGCGCATTGATGGTGATAGTCGTCCCAGTGATGCTTACAGACACTACGCCTTCTTGATCGACCTCAGGTTGATAGCTGCCGCTGCCCGATTTGATGGTTACGGTCCTGCTATTGCCCTCAAACATACTGAGGGTACCGGTGGCGGAGAGTTCCAGTCCTGATATGACGGGACGGACGGAGAAACCATAAAAACGGGTATTGCTAGCGAAGCCGGGGGTGCCGCTCTTTACACTCAGGTTAGTGGCCTTTTCTGCATTGTCAGAATCTATGTTACCCGACCAATAGTAGCCATTAGAGCCAGTGTTACTCACACTACTTCCATAATAGCCTGCGGCTGGGAAGAAGATATATTCACCGTTTATCTTACTAGTGAACTTACGGCCTTTGACACCATTGACGGTTGTCCATTCGCTGGTACAGTTGGCTATCAGCTCATTGAACTGAGTTGTGGAAGGCATCATCCACCCGCCGCCCCATTTTTCGCGGGCAGTGTCAAATTCAGTACCTCTGATGTCCTTGCCAATATTAATATACATGCCGTTCTTGCAATACTCATAGTTGGAAACGGTATAAGCGTCCTTGACCCCAGACTCGCCCCAGGCGTAATATTCGCCATATTCCTCGGGGCTGTTTGCCCCAACGTTGAAGGTGGCCCATTTCGTACCGCTGGGCAGGCCCAAGTCTTTGGCCTCAGGAAGGGCCTTGACGGCGACGGAGATAGTTGCCTTGCCACCATTGTTGTCAATCACGGTAACGACGGCATCACCACCGCTGAGCGCATGGATGGTAATAGTGGAGCCGGTGATTTCTAGTGACACAATGCCTTCCTTGTCGATTTCGTAGCGATAGCTGCCGCTGCCGTATCTGACGCCGACAGTCTCGCTTTCGCCCATCAGAATGCTAAGAGGACCATTGGAGGTAAGCTGCAGGCCAGGTATGACTGGTCGCACGGTATGACCGTTTCTGCGGTAGGTAGGATTATCGTTGTAAATATAATCACAATTTATGAGACCATTTTTAAAATATAACTCATAAGCACTATACGTATTAGCCTCACTGACCGTCGAAGCCCAATAGTCGCCCCACACGCCACCTTGGAGTTGCTGATCATCCTTGCGATAACCGGCTGCTGGAAGGAACAATGTGTTGCCGTTGGGACCAGTAAACTCCATGCCGTAAACCCCATTCAAGGTGGTCCATTTCGTAGAGCAGTTCTCAAACAGTTCCCTCATCATTCTCTTATTAGGCATTATCCATTTATCACCCCATCTCTCGCGAGCAACATCGTATTCCGTGCCTCCGATGTCATCGCCGATATTGGCATAGATGCCGTTCTTGCAGAACTGATAGTTAGATTCGTTGAACACATCTTTCTCCTTCAGCTCGCCCCAGGCAAAATACTCGCCATATTCCTCAGGCGCAGAAGCTCCTACGTTGTACGAGGCCCATTTGGTGCCGCTGGGCAGTCCCAGGTCTTTGACTTCGGCGGGGATGTCGGCAGGGCCTGTTACAGTGACTCCCACTGTATCTTTTTGTAAGGTCTTGGAGTCTACGACGGTTATAACAGCATAGCCAGGACTTACGCCATTGATAAATAGTGTGTGACGCTGGATATAGCCGAACGCTATATTGTCGTTACTGCTTGTGACAGTGCAATCACTGCCGTTGCCCGATAAAATATCAATATAGACAGTTTTATCCACATCAACATCAGTTGAATTCGCAGACAATTTCAAATTCTCCATCTCAGCTGAATTTACGGTTACAGCCACACGTGCAATCTTTCCAGTTCGGGTATCTGTGACTGTAATGAGTGCAACACCACGTTTAACACCATAAATAATCAACCAATTGTCTTCAATTGAAACAGAAGCTACTTCAGGATTGTCACTCTTTGCCAAGCAATCAGCGCCATTGCCTGACGTGATAAGAATATGGCTAAATAAGCCGGCAGTAACTAAACAAGTATTGGTAGAGATTGAAAGGTCTGAATTAACAGCAACACCCTTCCCAATCAATTGAATTTCATTTTTATTTATTTCTGCTGACGTTTTAATACTAATTATTGTGCTATTAACTTCCTTAGTCGTAGGAGTAAATGTCACCATGTGAGTATTAGACTTTCCTGATTCTAATGTCTTGTTGATTTCAGTTTCCGTTGCTATGAACGATGTGCCGTCAGGTATGGAAATACTATACATTACAGGATCGAATCCTGTATTTTTCACCTCAATACTAAGTTGTTTTGATTCCCCAAGAGGAACCTCTTTAAAATCTAAGTACTCAGGGGAAACTTCAAGACTGGCTCTAACAGTGAAATTGCATGGTTCACTTTTGTCATAGTTATAATATACGCCGTCGTAGGTAGCCGCACGGTAATAAACCTTTTGATAGAGTGATGGGGGAGTAAGCGCAGCAGTGAATATGACATTCCCATCAGATGATCCCGAATCTTTTATATCAGAAGCTTCTACAAAATTAAAATCTGCAAAAGTAGGGTCTAGACCGTATACAAAGCCACACTTTACCTCATTATTGTCTTTGTCAAGCATGGTTGTTAGACCTATAAGATTAACCTTTTGGCTTTCTTTGTATTCTTTCTGAGCTACTTCATCGGCCGTAGGTATAGTTTTGCACTTCGTGATAAACATCTCGTTACAATCCTGAGAAGCAGTAACTAAATTTAAATTAGTGATATATTCTCTTGTCACCACTCCATTCTCTATATCACGGTTATATTGGTTGACCAAATCATTTTTATGGTAAGTATAACCGGGATCGGGTTCGTTGTGCCGACTACGCAGATAATTCATCGCGCCATCCGCAGAACAACCGTTTAGAATATAATCAAAAATATATTCTGCAGTTAAGACATTTTTCTCACTATCGCTAGTGTCGTCATATCCCCAATATACATCTAATCCTTTTTCGTCAACAAGCATGTTTGCCAGCGAAAAATTTCCCTTTAAAGATGAACAAGCACTATTAAAGATAACAGTATTATGATCCTTGAAAAAACGATTATTACCTTTAGCAATAACATCTTCTGAAATTACTTTGTAATAAACATCAACATTTTCCTCGCTAGGGAAAAGGTGACCAAATTTATATGTCCATCTTGCTTCTGTAACGCCGACATCATCAATATCTTCAGAACCGTCAAAACTATCAAATAGTTTTCCAAACCAAGATTTGTCCACAACTTCCCCTGTCAGCAGCCAATGTTTATTGTTAACATATCCACCATGAGTCTTCAAACAGACCATATCATAATCAAACATTTCTTCTTGAAGGAGTTTTATAGTCACTTTCTCACTTGGTATGTAGGTCGCATCGAAGCCTAACCTGTTAAAATTACCAACGATTCTTTTCCACGTTTCTTCTACATATTCTCGACTTATGTCATTGCTTTGTTGATTAATAAAAGCAACTTTGACAGGATTATTAATTGTTGGAGCTTTAGTTTGAACAAGTCTTGCCTTCCTCCCTAACCGCTCTGAGAAATCAGCAATAGACCGCACATACTTTTCCTCAGAATCATATTCCCCATCATGAGGGAAATGGAAAAATAAAGTTCGCCAGTCTTTTATCTGCACAGCCATATCTGTTTCTGTCAAACTGATATTGGCTATGCCTTCTATATTTTGAATATCATCAATGTGTCGTGCTAGTGACAAAGAATCGTTAAACTGCTCAAATAAAGGCCCAATGGCAGAAATGGCCGTTTTTACATTATTTATTATCTGCTCCTCATCTACCTTCCTAAATGACATACTGTCGATATCGGCAATATAATAAGAATAGGTAGTATCGGGCGTAACAATCTGCTGCATCTGATAGTCGGAGTGCAGGTTGCCCTCAAGATCGTACTTCGTAGTGGAGATGTTCTGGACAAGGTGCATAAAGTGGCGCTCGGTGTGACCGTCCTTGAACCATATCTTCAGATAGTTCTGCGAGTGCATGGGGATAGCCGTAAACAGCAATACCATTGCAGCAATGGTTTTGAAGAGTCTTGTTTTCATCGCTTCGTGATTTTATAGGTTACATCATTGGCTTTCACAACGTAGACGCCGGCGGGGAGCTGAGAGACGGAGACGACGACCTCAGGCTGGGTGCCGCTGTCGATGGTGCGCAGCAGCTGGCCTGCAACATTATAAAGGTAAATGGCGGTGCCGGGCTTCAGGCCCGTTAGGGTGAGTGACTCGCCGTCTTTTGAGAAGGCAGCACGAACGGCCTTGGTCTCATCTACTCCGTTGGCAGCCGACTCGTAGGTGTAGCGGCGTACCTTTTCCAAGGGCAGCGTCACTGTCGACTTTGCCGATGTGATAATCAGGTTTCCGTCACTGTAGGTCGTTCGCGGCTCATCGGCCAGACTAATGGTCAGGACCTGACCATCTGCCTGCCACACCTTTAACACACGGTCGTCGGCATGGGCAGCCACCGAGGCGGTCAATGCCAGCAAAAACACAAGTTGCTTGATATAATACTTCATAGTTGTTTGGGTTTTAGTATGTTTTCAATTATTGGTAGCTAATCGTTTGCAAATATACAACATTCTATCGGAACTGCCAAATTTTTCAACAGAAATATTCACATCTTACGTATTTCGGTGGGTAAGAAAAAGGAAATCCCCAAAAGCGTGGGCCTTTGGGGATTACTTATGAATTCAAGCGAAGAGATTACTTGGCGTAGAGAGCGACGATGGTCTCGTACTTCTCCTGCTTGCCCGAGGTCTGCTTGGGTTCGCCGACCTTCTTGCCGTATTCGTAGGCCTGCTCGAAGGTGAGCTTGCCTTCCTCGAAGTCCTTGCCGATGCCGCTGTCGAAGCTGGCGTAGCGGGCCTTCTTCATGGCGGGCAGCTCTGAGTTCTCGAGGATGTCGGCAGCGTTCATCAGGGCGCGGGCCATAGCATCCATACCGCTGATGTGGGCGATGAACAGATCCTCGAGGTCGGTCGAGTTACGACGAATCTTAGCGTCGAAGTTGGTACCGCCATCCTTGAAACCACCGTTGCGGATGATCTCCATCATGGCCTGGGTCAGCTCGAAGTTGTCGATGGGGAACTGGTCGGTGTCCCAGCCATTCTGGGCATCACCGCGGTTGGCGTCGATAGAGCCGAGCATACCAGCATCGACGGCGCAAGCCAGCTCGTGCTCGAAGGTGTGGCCAGCCAGCGTGGCGTGGTTCACCTCGATGTTCACCTTGAAGTCCTTGTCAAGGCCATGGGCACGGAGGAATCCGATGACGGTCTCTGTGTCGACGTCGTACTGGTGCTTGGAAGGCTCCATCGGCTTCGGCTCGATGAGGAACGTGCCCTTGAAGCCCTTCGAGCGGGCATAGTCGCGGGCCATTGTCAGCATCATGGCCATGTGCTCCTTCTCGCGCTTCTGGTCGGTGTTGAGCAGGCTCATATAGCCCTCGCGGCCGCCCCAGAACACGTAGTTGGTACCACCGAGCTTGATGGTGGCATCGATGGAGTTCTTGATCTGGACGATGGCACGTGCGACGACATCGAAGTCGGGATTGGTGGATGCACCGTTGGCATAGCGCTTGTTGCCGAACACGTTAGCCGTACCCCAGAGCAGCTTGATGTTGGGGAACTGCTTCATCTTCTCCAGAGCATAGTCGGTGATGGCCTTCATACGTGCCTCATACTCGTCGATGGTGTCAGCCTCTTCAACGAGGTCGATATCGTGGAAGCAGAAGTACTCGATGCCGAGCTTGTCCATAATCTCGAAGCCAGCGTCCATCTTGTCCTTGGCGCGCTGAACGGGATCAGCAGCCTTGTCCCACTCGTAGCTGCGGGTCTGACCGCCAAACTGATCGGCAGAGGCGCCGCCCAGCGTGTGCCACCAAGCCATCGCATACTTCAGCCAGTCCTTCATCTTCTTTCCCATCACGACCTTCTCAGGCTCGTAATAGTGGAAAGCCATTACATTCTTACTGTCCTTTCCCTCGAAAGGAATCTTACCGGTAAACGGAAAATACTCTTTTGCCATAGATGTTTAATTTTTAATTGGTTAGATTTTATTGTTTAAAGTTTCTTTCCAAGCCTCATAGGCAGCCTTGTAAGCCTCGCGGTTGCTGGCATCGGGCTCAATGACCTCCAGCTTCTCCAACGTAGCAAAGGCCTCGTTGTTGTCCTTATAGATGCCTGCGCCGATACCTGCACCCTTGGCAGCACCCACAGAGCCGTCGGTATCGTAGAGCTCGATGGTGGCCCCGCTGACACCAGCCAGCGTGTTGCGGAACAGCGGCGAGAGGAACATATTGGCCTTGCCAGCGTGAATCTTCTGGATGTCCATGCCCATCTGCTGCATAATCTCCATGCCGTAGCAGAACGAGAAGACGATGCCCTCCTGAGCGGCGCGCACGATGTGGGCCTTCGAGTGCTTGTTGAAGTTCAAACCGTTGATGGAGCAGCCGATTTCCTTGTTCTCCAAGACGCGCTCTGCACCGTTGCCGAAGGGGACAATGGTCACGCCCTCGCTGCCGATGGGTGCCTGGGCAGCCAGGTCGTTCATCTCGGCATACGAGATGTCGGGCGTCACGTTACGATGTACCCAAGCATTGAGGATACCCGTACCGTTGATACACAAAAGCACACCCAGACGAGTCTGGTCAGCCGTGTGGTTGACGTGTGCAAAGGTATTGACACGCGACTTCGGGTCGTAGTTGACATCGCCCAGTACGCCATAGACGACACCCGACGTGCCGGCCGTAGCGGCAATCTCACCAGGATTCAGCACGTTGAGCGACAGGGCATTGTTTGGCTGGTCGCCACCACGATAGGTGATGGGGGTGCCGGCCTTCAGGCCCAACTCTGCAGCAGCCTCGGCGCTCACCACGCTCTGTTCAGCAAACGTGGGCACGATGTCGGCAATCAGCGAGCGGTCAAAGCCGTAGTAGTCGAGCAGGAACTGTGCGGGCTGGTTCTCCTTGAAGTCCCAGAACATTCCCTCGGAGAGTCCGCTGACGGTCGTGTTGGCTACACCGCTGAGGCGCATGGCCAGATAGTCGCCAGGCAGCATCACCTTATATATTTTACTATAGAGTTCGGGCTCATTCTCCTTCACCCATGCCAGCTTTGCGGCCGTGAAGTTGCCGGGCGAGTTGAGCAGATGGCTCAGGCACTGGTCTGCCCCCAGGTCATTGAAAGCTTTCTCGCCGTAAGGAACGGCACGCGAGTCGCACCAGATGATGGAGGGACGCAACACCTGCAGGTTCTTGTCGACACACACAAGGCCGTGCATCTGGTAGGAGATACCTATTGCCTTGATCTCCTCAGCCGTTGCACCGGCCTCACTCATAATCTTCTTCAGCGAGAGCTTTGCATACTCCCACCACGAACTGGGGTCCTGCTCTGCCCACCCGGCCTTGGCTGCCATAATCGGCGCCTCCTTCTCAGGATAGAATGCTGAAGACACACACTTGCCGCTATCGGCGTTAACCAAAGATGCCTTGACTGACGAACTGCCTACGTCAAAGCCTAACAAATATCGATTAGCCATAAATTAAAAATTAGATGCTTTACAACTATAATACGTTTAAGATTCAGATTTCCCTAAAAAAAGTTCGGCACACATCTCGGCGCAGCGTTCACCGTCGACGGCAGCCGAGACGATGCCGCCTGCATAACCTGCCCCCTCGCCGCAGGGAAAGAGTCCCTGCAGACGGACATGCTGCAGAGTGGCAGCATCGCGCACGATGCGCACAGGACTGCTGGTGCGCGTCTCTATAGCTATGAGCACGGCCTCGTTGGTGAGGAAGCCGTGAGCCTGACGGCCAAAAGTCTTAAAGCCATCCTGCAGTCGGCGGCCAATCATCGGCGGCAACCAGAAGTGAAGCGGACTCGACAACAAGCTCGGAGCATAGCTGCTGCGTGGCAGGTCGTAGCTGAGACGGTTGTTGACGAAATCGGCCATGCGCTGGGCTGGGGCCGTCTGCTTCATATTGCCCTGCTGCCAGCAGAGGCGCTCAAGCTGCTCCTGAAACCTCATCACCTTCAGCACATCGTCGTCTAGGCCCTCCACATCGTCGGGTCTTACCTCGACCACCATCCCGCTGTTCGACCAGGCCGTACCGCGATTGGCGGGACTCATGCCGTTGACCACAATCTGTTCCTTATCGGTAGCCGCCGGAATGACGAAGCCACCAGGACACATACAGAACGAATAGACGCCGCGCCCGTCGACCTGCGTAACAAACGAATACTCTGCTGCAGGCAGGTACTTGCCGCGCCCCTGACGCGAATGATACTGAATCTGGTCAATCAACTGCGAGGGATGTTCCAGGCGCACGCCTACGGCAATGCCCTTCGCCTCGATTTCAATCTTAGCGTCGGCCAGGTAGCGATAGACGTCTCTCGCAGAATGACCTGTAGCCAGAATCACAGGCCCGCGATACTCCTTGTCGGCGACACAACCAACGACCTTGTCGCCTTCTAATATCAGACTCGTCACCTTCGTCTGGAAGTGTACCTCGCCACCGCAGCGGATGATGGTGTTGCGGATGTTCTCGATGACCTTGGGCAGGCGGTCGGTGCCGATGTGCGGATGAGCATCGGCGAGGATGGCCGTCGAGGCACCATGCTGACACAATACGTTCAGAATCTTGTCGATGCTGCCGCGCTTCTTCGAGCGGGTGTAGAGCTTGCCGTCAGAGTAGGCCCCTGCCCCACCCTCGCCGAAGCAGTAGTTGCTCTCGCCGTCGACCTGCTGCGTGCGGGCAATCTCGGCCAGGTCGCGCTTGCGGTCGTGAACGTTTTTGCCGCGCTCAAGCACGACGGGACGTAAGCCTAACTCAATGAGTCGCAAGGCGGCAAACAGTCCGCCCGGCCCAGCCCCGACAACGATGACCTGCGGGCGCTCTGATACGTCGCCGTACTCAGTATGCACGTAAGCATCGTCGGCAGGCAGCTCGTTCAGATAAACGCGAACCTTGAGGTTGACGAAGATGGTGCGTTGGCGGGCATCGATGCTGCGCTTCAGAATACGCACGGCGGTACAGCTGCGCACGTCGAAGCCCTTCTCATCAGCCAGCCACGCCTTCAGGCTCTGCTCGTCGGCAGCCACCTGCGGCAGCACCCTTATCTGGTACTCACTCGTCATCTCATGTAATAGAAATAAACGAAGGCCAGGACGGCGGCCAAAACGATGAGCACCACCGACTTCAAGAGGCACGTCGTCACCTTCTTGACTATCAGGAAGGCCACGATGATGGCCACCAGTGCAAAGAGGTAATATCCGATGTTACTATCCATAAACTCCTTATTTACTTGAACATTTTCCTAAAAGCTACGGGAATGGGCGTCTCAAACTCCATCGGCTGTCCTGTAACGGGATGAGTGAAGCACAGCAGCCAGGCGTGCAGACAGAGACGGTGGAGCGGATCGTCGCCATTGCCATACTTCTCGTCGCCACAGACGGGATGTCCCAAATCGGCAGAGTGGACGCGGATCTGGTTCTTGCGGCCCGTCTCAAGCTTGTATTCCACGAGCGAGTGCTCCGTAGTGCGGTCGAGCACGTGGAAGTGGGTAACAGCATACTTGCCCCCATTGTCAGTAGGCGACGAGTAGGTGACGTAGGCCTTGTTGTCCTTCAGCCAGTTGGCGACGGTGCCGTCGTCCTGCTCCATCTCACCGCTCACGACGGCCACGTAACGGCGGTCGTAGACGATGTCGTGCCAGTTGTGCTCCAGCGTCTGTTCCGTCTCCATGTCCTTGGCATAGACCATCAGACCGCTGGTGTCGCGGTCCAGACGGTGGACGACGTGCGCCCTGCACTTCTGGTGACTCTTCTTGAAGTAGTCGTCGAGCACCGACTTCACGTTCAGCGTCGAGTGGCCGGCAGCCATCGACAGAATGCCAACGGCCTTCTCGACAACGATGAGCCAGCGGTCCTCGTAGACAATCTTCACATAGCGGTTCTTGAAGCCCTGCTGGTTGCGCTTCGTGTTCGAGACGGCCACTTTCATGCCCGGTTTCAGTGGGAAGTCAAACTGCGAGACGGTCTTGCCGTCGACCTTGATGCCGCGCCCCTGCAGCGTTGCCTTGACCTTCGATCGGCTCTGCGCCACGTTCTTCAGCAGCCACTCCAGCAGCGGCGCCTCTTCCTCCACGGTGTAGTGACTGTAGTCACCCTGCGTGTTTCTTCCTGTATACATTTTCATAACTTCGGCAAAGGTACGAAAATATTCTTTAAAACTTGCGGCAGTTAGCGATTTTTTGCGTAATTTTGCGCGCAGAAACAATAAAACACATATTTGGTTTGATAGAAAAGCATATTGTACTGGAAGATATCGACACCGTGGTATTCTACGGTGTCGGCAACTGTCACCTGCAGATGATTCGTTCGCTCTACCCCAAGCTGAGAATCGTGGCGCGCGATAACGTCATCCGCGTGTTGGGCGACGAGGAGCAGATGGCAGCCTTTGAAGAGAGCATTGAACAGATACGCCGACATATACTGAAGTTCAACTCGTTACGCGAGGATGACATTCTCGACATCATACGCGGCGGACACTCGAAGGACGTACCCGACGACGTGGTGGTCTACACCATGTCGGGCCGCCCTATCAAGGCCCGCTCCGAGAATCAGCAGCGGCTCATTGAGGCTTATAAGGAGAACGACATGGTGTTTGCCGTAGGCCCAGCCGGCACGGGCAAGACCTACCTCTCGATAGCCCTCGCCGTGAAAGCGCTGAAGGAGAAGACAGCCAAGAAGATTATCCTCTCGCGACCAGCCGTAGAGGCCGGCGAGAAACTCGGCTTCCTGCCCGGAGACATGAAGGACAAGATTGACCCCTACCTGCAGCCTCTCTATGACGCGCTTGAGGACATGCTGCCCCAGGTGAAGCTGCAGGACATGATGGAGAAGCACCAGATACAGATTGCCCCGCTGGCCTTCATGCGCGGCCGAACGCTCTCTGACGCCGTCGTCATCCTCGACGAGGCGCAGAACACCACGCCCGCCCAAATACGGATGTTCCTCACCCGCATGGGCTGGAACACGAAGATGATTATTACGGGCGACATGACGCAGATCGACCTGCCTCGCACGCAGAAGTCGGGACTCATCGAGGCCTTGCATATATTAAATAATGTGGAGGGCATCGGCGTGGTCAACCTTGACCGCCGCGACATCGTGCGCCACAAGCTTGTCACGCGCATCGTCAATGCCTACGAGCAATACGACAAGGAGATAACGGAATCGAAAGCATGACTATACACATCTTCAACCCCGAGCACGACATTGCATTGGCGAGCGGACTGTCAAACTTCACGGCTCCGCACGCCGGCCGGCAGCTGCGCCACGACTTAGGTTTCCTGCCTGCTGTCTGGGCCAACGAGGGCGACGTCGTGCTGGTTGACGATGTTGAGCAGGCACAGCGCGAATGGCGAAAACTGGTCCACCGCGCAAAGGCCCTGACAGGGACCGGCAGTTTGCTCCGACTAAACCCACAGTTTGCTCCGGCCAAACAGCCAGTTTGCTCCGACCAGACTACTGGCATCGAGCCGTGGGGCTGGAACAGCGCCCTGCGAGCAGAACTGCTGCGAAGGGGCATCAGCGAACAGCTGATGCCTACCCCACCCCAGCTGCTGACCATCCGCGAGCTGTCGCACCGCCGGACGGCTGCCCAACTGCTGCCCACACTCCGTTTGGAAGGTACGGTTGGCGAAGCCTTCGAGTGCCGCGAGGCCGGCGAAGTGGAAAGTCTGCTGCAGCAACATGGCCAGTTGGTGATGAAGGTGCCTTGGTCGTCGAGCGGTCGCGGACTGAGGTTCCTCGCCGTCGGACGCACGCCCTTCAGCATGCAGGCCCGCTGGTTTCAGAATGTGGTGGCTGCCCAAGGCTGCGTCATGGTGGAGCCCTATTATAATAAGGTGAAGGACTTCGGCATGGAGTTCTACAGCGACGGCGAGGGTGGCATCAGCTATCTCGGCCTGTCGCTCTTCCACACGGCCAACGGTGCCTACACGGGCAACATCCTGGCTACGGAGAGCACTAAGCGCAGCATGATAAGTGCTTATCTTGCAGAGACTTTATTAGACGACGTTCGCGAAAAGATTTGCAGCGGGCTGAGCACCGTTTTCAACGGCAAGTACAGCGGGCCGTTTGGCGTCGACATGATGGTGTGCGGCTCGCACGACGACGACGGATTCCTGCTGCACCCCTGCGTGGAAATCAACCTGAGGCGCACAATGGGGCATGTGGCACTGGCCCTGTCGCCAAACGACGACGACGTGCGCCGCGTCATGCGCATCGACTATACCGACAACTACTACAAACTAAAAATATACCGCTTATGAAGAAACTAATCTGTCTGGCTGTGGCAATACTGCCGATGATGGCCAGCGCCCAGTACAAGTCAAAGGTGTGGTGCCCCGACAACGGCGACGGCACTTACACCAACCCCGTCATCAATGCCGACTACTCTGACCCCGACGTCTGCGTGGGTCCCAGCGGCGAGGACTACTACCTGACGGCATCCTCGTTCCAGTGCATACCGGGACTGCCCATTCTGCACTCTCGCGACCTGGTGAACTGGGAAATCATCAACTACGCCGTCCGTGAACTGGAGCCGAAGTCAGAGTTCGACCGGCCTCAGCACGGCAACGGCATCTGGGCACCCTCCATACGCTACCACAACGGCGAATACTACATCTACTGGGGCGACCCCGACCACGGCGTGATGATGGTGAAGACGAAGGACCCTGCCGGCGAGTGGACGAAGCCCCTGTGCGTCATCGAGGGCAAGGGCTACATCGACACTACCCCACTCTGGGACGACGACGGCCGCTGCTACTTGGTGAACGGCTGGGCCAACTCGCGCGCTAAGTTCGCTTCGGTGCTGACCGTCCGTGAACTGAGTGCTGACGGCACACGGGCCATCGGCCAGCCAGTCATCGTGTTCGACGGCAACGGCACAGAGAACCGCACCTGTGAGGGTCCGAAGTTCTACAAGCGCGACGGCTGGTACTGGATCATGTGTCCGGCAGGCGGCGTGCCCACGGGTTTCCAGCTGGCCATGCGCAGTAAAAGCCCGTACGGCCCCTACGAGCATAAGATCGTGCTGGCGCAGGGCAAGACCAGCATCAACGGCCCCCATCAGGGCGGCTGGGTACACACGAAGTACGGCGAGGACTGGTTCCTGCACTTCCAGGACAAGGAGGCCTACGGGCGTGTGGTCCACCTGCAGCCCGTCGACTGGTCGAGCGGCTGGCCCATCATGGGCAAGAAGGGTGAGCCGGTGACGCGCTACCAGAAACCTAAAGCCGCCGCCGCTGTGGCCATCGTCAACCCCGTTGAGAGCGATGAGTTCAACTCGCCCACGATGGGGCTGCAGTGGCAGTGGCATGCCAACTACGACGAGAAGTTCGGCGTGCCCACAGCCTTCGGCACCTTCCGCATCTACACTTACAAACTGAGTGAGGGCTGGAAGAACTTCTGGGAAGTGCCCAACCTGCTGCTGCAGAAGACGCCCGCCGACGAGTTTACCGTCACCACGAAGCTGCGCTTCACGTCGAAGGCCGACGGGCAGTTTGGCGGTCTCATCATGATGGGACTCGACTACTCAGCTCTCGTCGTGCGCCGCATGGGGCAGTCGTTCCAGCTGGTGCAGATGACGTGCAAGGCTGCCGACAAGGGCAAGCAGCAGACGGAGAACGTCATTGCCACACTGAAGCCTACGGCCGCCGACAAGACAGACTACAAGCCCGGCATTCACGAGGACATCTACCTCAGACTGAAGGTTGCCGACTCGAAACTGCACTTTGCCTACAGCAGCGACGGGAAGAAGTTCACCGACTGCGGCTCGGAGTTCCAGATGAAGGAGGGTAAGTGGATAGGTGCGAAGTTTGGATATATCAGTGCCGAGACCGACGCCAATGCCGATCGTGGCTGGGTGGAGGCCGACTGGATACGTGTTGAGAAGTGAAGAGTGATGAAGAAGATACTATTGACAGCAATGATAGCCGCCAGCATGACTGCTGCGGCACAGAACCTGCAGAAGGGCAGCTATGGCTACCTGTACTGCCACATGAGCGACCGAGGACAGTGGACGGCCTATGCCATCAGCCGCGACGGCTATAACTATGAGGACGTGATGGGCGGCGAACCTATTATGGACCCCAAGGAGCATGCACGGATTGAGGGTGGCCAGCGCGACGCCTATATCTGCCGGGCTGCCGACGGACGGGGCTACCTGATGGTGACCACCGACATGAACAACGCGATGACCAAGGCGCTGGGCAAGCAGAACGACTGGGACAACTACGGCATCGACCTGCTGCGCAGCGACGACCTGCTGCATTGGACCTCCGTCTCGTTCGACTACCGCAAGGGCACCAGCATATTCTGCAACCCTGAGGCTGAGAGCGTGTATAAGGACTGGTCGACCATCAACCGCGTGTGGGCACCGCAGATATTCTGGGACCCTGCCTATGTGTGGCCCGACGGCCAACGGGGCGGCTACATGATTTACTACTCGATGTGGAACCGCGCCGAGGAGAAGTACGACCGCATGTACTACTCTTATGCCGACAAGAGCTTTACACAGCTGACACAGCCCCGCCTGCTCTTCGACTGGGGCTACGCCACCATCGATGCCGACATCAACTACCTGCCCAGCGACGGGCTCTACCACATGCTCATCAAGAAGGAAGGCGGCAAGCCGGGCATCTATACGGCTACCTCCAAGCACCTGACTTCGGGCTGGGGCGAGCCTGTGGAAGACGACTACGTCTCGTTCGAGGGCAACAAGAAGTGTGAGGGCAGCTCGGCCTTCCAGCTTATTGGCGACAAGACTTGGCGCGTGGCTTACATACAATACAGTGACCGCCCGAAGCACTACCGCATCTGTGAGGCCGACGAGCACCTGAGGGGTTTCAAGAATCCCGTTGACATCAAGGGCGTCAACGGCCCGCAGCATGGTTCGTTCATGCGACTGACCAAGAAAGAATACAAACGGCTGAAGAAATTAGTAAACAACCAATAAACGCTTATTATCATTATGAAACGCGCAATCCTTTGCTTAACAATCCTCTGCTCCATGACGGCCAGCGCCATCACAAGGAGTGAACTTGCCGAATATGCCCAATCGCTGAAAGGGCTAAAGAAGGAGAGTCTGAAGACTAAGGTACATCAGCTGATTGGCTCGCCGGATGTGCTCGCGTACGGAAGCGGTTATAAGAAGACGTGGTGGGGCTTCTACTCGACTGACCGAATCGAAAGTACCAACGAGTGTGTCAACCGCTATAGCAATAGGAAGTTTTATTTTCCTGAGACCAACAATGGCTCAGCTATCAGTGGTATGAATATTGAGCACTCATTCCCAAAGAGCTGGTGGGGAGGATTAAACAACGATGCCTACAAAGACCTATACAACCTCTACCCCAGCGACACGCAAGCGAATAGTTCGAAGTCTAACTATCCGATGGGCATCGTCGAGAATGTCAAAGAAGAGTCAGAAGGATATGACAAGGTGGGCACGGGAACCATTGATGGCGTAAAAGGACGCAATTGCTGGGAACCAGGTAAACAGTACAAGGGTGACTTCGCGAGGGCTTATATGTATATGGCAACGGCCTATCAAAACCTCACGTGGAGTGGCAAAGAGGGTACACAGCAGTTGGAAACTGGTGACTGGCCGACCTTGAAGCCGTGGGCCTACACGCTTTACCTAATGTGGCTTAAGAGTGACCCTGTGGATGAATTGGAGATTGCGCGCAATGAAGCTGTATCTGCCATTCAGTTTAACCGCAACCTCTTCGTTGACTACCCCTATTTGGCTGAGTACATCTGGGGCGACAGCATCAACATTGCCTTCGACCCTTACACTTCTATTACCACAGCCGTCGACGATGCACGCTATACTGGTCACGCCACTACAATAGACGTTGCTACACCTGTCTTCTCTCCCAATGGCGGAACATTCACCTCTCCTCTTGAGGTGACCATCACCTGTGCAACGGATGATGTTTTCATCTACTACACGACAGATGGTTCTTCGCCCATAACTAATGGAAAGCAATACATAGCTCCTATTACAGTTGACGAGAGCATGACGCTGCGTGCTGTTGCTTCTGATGGCGAGGAACGTACAAGCAGCATTGCCACCGCCTTCTTCAGCATTGTCTCGAATACTGCTAGTGACTTTGTAGAAACGTTTGACCAATGTGATGGTACTGGAGGTAACGATGGGAAACTCAGCGGTAGTGGGGTAGCAACAGCGCGTTCAGCCTTCAAGCCCGACAATAATGGTTGGCAGGACAATAATGAAAATTCCTTCGGTGGCTACCAATGTGCTAAATTTGGAAACAGTAGCACTCCTGGAACCGTAACCACACCGAAGTTTATCATCGACGGCACCTCAACAGTTAGCTTTAGGGCAGTTCCTTGGGGGACTGATGGTAAATCGCTGAAGTTGTCTGTAAACGGCAATGGAACGTTGTCAGAGACAGATTTTACGATGGTCGAAGGAGAGTGGACGACCTACACGCTGACACTTACCGGGCAAGGTGAAGTAAGCATTACCTTTACCCCAGCAAAGCGCTTCTTCCTTGACGAAGTCTATGTAATCGCTGAAAAAGAGGATGAGCCACTGCCAGGCGACGTTGACGGCGATGGTATCATTACAACAGCTGATGCAATAGACCTTATAAACATCGTCTTAGGCAAGGCTGACGAGGATGACTACGAAACAGAGACTGCCGATATTGACCAGAATGGCGTGCTGGACATCACAGACATCACAAAGCTCATTGAGTTGCTCATGAAGCAGAAGCAATAATTTAGACAATCATTTGGCTGTTCGGCTATTTATTCGTAACTTTGCACACTGAAAATGGACAATAAAGAAAAGATATTCATAGCAGGGCCGTGCGTCATTGAGTCGGCTGAGCTGTTAGATACGGTAGCCCGCGAGCTGGTTGGCATCAACCAGCGACTGGGCACCAACATCATCTTCAAGGCATCGTTCGACAAGGCCAACCGCACCTCCATCCACTCCTTCCGAGGCCCAGGACTGGAGCGCGGCCTGCAGATGCTCAGCGACGTGAAGCAGAAGTACGGGCTCAGACTGCTTACCGACATCCATGAGAGCTGGCAGGCTGCCCCTGTGGCTGAGGTATGCGACGTGCTGCAGATACCAGCCTTCCTCTGCCGCCAGACCGACCTGCTCGTGGCTGCTGCCAAGACAGGACGGACGGTGAACATCAAGAAGGCACAGTTCCTGAGTGGCCGCGACATGAAGTATCCTGTTGAGAAAGCCCGCGAGGCTGGTGCTGCTGACGTGTGGCTGACAGAGCGCGGCAACATGATGGGCTACAACAATCTGGTGGTTGACTTCCGCAACATCAGCGATATGCTGGAGCTGGTGCCTACGGTTGTCATGGACTGCACCCACTCCGTGCAGCGGCCTGGGGGCAGTGATGGCAAGACAGGAGGCGACCGCCGCTTTGTGCCACAGATGGCTCTGGCTGCAAAGGCATTCGGCGCCACAGGCTGGTTCTTCGAGGTTCACCCCGACCCAGACCACGGGCTGAGCGATGCAGCCAACATGCTGGAATTGAGCAAACTGGAAAAACTCGTTGAAGAAATAATCAAATAAGAAAATGACAGTCAGAGAATATGGCATCAAGTGCATCAAGGACGAGGCAGAGGCACTGATGGAGCTCATCCCTAAGATGGACGAGGAGTTTGACCGTGCTGTTGAACTGATGTTCCGTTGTCACGGCAAGGTCATTGTCACGGGTGTTGGCAAGAGCGGCCACGTGGGGGCCAAGATAGCTGCCACCCTGTCGTCGACGGGCACACCCTCATTCTTCATCAATCCCTTGGACGTGTTTCACGGCGACCTGGGAGTCATGACCAGCGACGATGTGGTGCTGGCCATCTCAAACTCAGGTCAGACCGACGAACTGCTGCGCTTCATCCCCCTGGTGCTGCAGATGCAGATACCCATTGTGGCCATGAGCGGCAACCCGGAGTCGCTGCTGGCCAAGTATGCCTACTGCCACCTGAACGTCAGTGTGCGCCATGAGGCTGACCCGCTGGACCTGGCCCCCACCAGCAGTTCGATAGCCCAGATGGCTATGGGCGACGCCTTGGCTGTGGCGCTCATCAAGAAGCGCAACTTCAAGCCTCAGGACTTTGCACAGTTCCACCCAGGCGGTGAGTTGGGCAAGCGGCTTCTGACGACAGCCCAGGATGTGATGCGGACTGTTGACATGCCCGTCATCAAGCCCGACATGCACCTTGGCGAGGCCGTGATTGAGGTGAGCAGGGGCAAGCTGGGGCTTGGCGTTGCCGAGGAGGATGGCCGTGTGGTGGGACTTATCACCGATGGTGACATCCGCCGGGCTATGGAGAAGTGGCAGGCCCAGTTCTTCGACCATACTGTGGGCGACATCATGACCCGCACGCCAAAGACCGTGACAGCCCAGACGAAGATTACTGAGATTCAGCGAATCATGAACAAATACAAGATACACAGCGTGCTGGTGGTAGACAAGGAGCAACGGCTGCTCGGCGTGGTTGACCACTACTCGTGTATGATATAAACGACAGTGAAGAACAACACCAAATGGGCGAGGATGGTGCTGGCCATCCTTGCCTGCTTACCGACAATAGCATCAGCACAGCAGACCAGCGACTCCATATTCCGTCAGCAGATGACGGCGTATGGCATACGTTTCACTGAGGGCAATGAGGTGAAGCTGCTGAAGAGCGGCCAGGAGAAGTTCGACGACATGTTCCACTACATCCGTCAGGCCAAGAGCAGTGTCCACCTGGAGTACTTCAACTTCCGCAACGACTCCATAGCCTCACTTCTGTTTGACATCCTGCGCGAGAAGCGCCGTGAGGGTGTTGAGGTGAGGGCTCTCTTCGACGGTTTTGGCAACGACTCCAACAACCAGCCGCTGAAGAAGCACCACCTGAAGGCCCTGCGCGATGACAGTGTCAGCATCTATGAGTTCGACCCCATCCGCTTCCCCTGGGTCAACCATATCTGGCCCCGCGACCACCGCAAGATTGTGGTCATCGACGGGCACATAGCCTACACAGGCGGTATGAATGTGGCCGACTACTACATCAAAGGCACTGAACAGGTAGGCTCCTGGCGCGACATGCACTGCCGCATTGAGGGACCTGCCGTGAACGAGCTGCAGCACATCTTCTGCCGCATCTGGGAGAAGGTGACTGGTGAGAACCTGCTCAAGCCCCAGTACTTCCGTGGGCAGCCTGCTGGCGACAAGATTATTGGCATTGTCAACCGTGAGCCTGGAGCCGTCTATACCCACGACGGCTATGTGGCAGGCAAGAATGATGCCGTGCGCCAGCTCTACATCCGTGCCCTTGATGCTGCCAAGGACTCCGTGAAGCTCGTCAACCCCTACTTCACGCTGGTGCCCTCGGTCAAGAAGGCACTGAAGCGCGCCATCAAGCGCGGTGTGAGAGTCGAGATCATGGTGTCGGCCAAGAGCGACGTGCCCCTGACTCCTGACTGTGTGTTCCGCAATGCCTATCAGATGAAGAAGTGCGGTGCCCACGTGTGGCTCTATGAGCCAGGCTTCCACCACTCAAAGATTCTGATGGTTGATGGTCGCTACTGCACGGTAGGCTCCACCAACCTCGATGCCCGCAGCATGCGCTTTGACTATGAGGAGAATGCTGCCATCATCAGCCGGGAGACAACCAAGGAACTCGACGATATGTTCAACCGCGACAAGCAGGACAGCTTCTACCTGACAAAGGAGACGTGGAATGAGTTCCGCACCCCCTGGCAGAAGTTCCGCGGATGGTTTGCCTCACTGCTGCGCCCCTGGCTATAGCCCCCCACTTACATCAAGGTGTCGGTCATCAGCCTGACTTCCACATCGCTGATGCCATGACGGCTGATGGTCTGCGACTCACGGACCATGAACTCCTGTGCGGCATCAAACGTGACGCCCTCACACTGGCTGTAGCGGCGGAACAGAGCAACAGCTCCCTGTACATCCCTGCTGAACCAATGGCAGTAGGCAGCATTCAGCACGTCGTCAGGCAGCGCCTCGTCGCCCTCAACCAGCCCCTCGTACTTGCGTAGTGCCTGCTCATACTTGCGGGCCCCCACCAGCGTCCAGGCCATCACACGGTTGGTGTTGCTGTCGTCGGGCTGTTCATAGTTCAGCTTATAGAGAATCTTCAGGGCATCGTCGTAACGCTCCATATTGGTCATGCAGACAGCGGCATTCAGCTGGTAGTTCCGGTTGTCAGGATGGCGCTCCATCAGCTTCTCATAGTACTCCAGCGCCTGGGAGTAGTCACCACAGCCGAACAGCGTCCTGGCATAGCCCGCCCAGACCCGCTCATTGTCAGGCTCATAGTCCAGACAGCGGGCATAGCTTTCCTTGGCTGTCAGGCCTGCATTGGCTGGTGTGTTGGTGCGCATCAGCACAGAGCCGTTCATCATGTAGAACTGGGCGTCGCGACGCTCCTCACTATAATTCTGCAACGTCATCATGGCGGCGTCATACACCTTATGCTTCATCATGAAGGCCACAATCTCGCCAAACCGCTCCTCAAGCTGAGTCTCGCGGAACAGAGGATTGGCAAAGAAGAAGTAGCGCGGCAGGTCGCGCTGCTCAAAGGGATTGAAGAACTCACTGCGCTGTGGGAACACCCTGAAGAAGCGGTAGAGGCTCTGCAGGTAGGAACGGCGGAGGAAGGCAGCCGACTGCAGCTCCTCCTGAGCCATCGCCTCAACCCCAGCCAGCGTGGCCTCACCTCGGTCGAGCATCTGCATCAGGTTCTCAGGCAGCTTGCTGACGGCCATCTCAAAGCCAATGGCAAACGAGTACTTGTCGCTGTCGCAGAAGGGACTGTTGTCAAGCATGCGGCGCAGGAACTTCCCTGCCCTCACCCTCTCCAGCAGTCCGCCGATGACGGGATGCTGCTGGTAGTAAGGCACAAACCAGTTGCCCACCATGTTGAAGAAGGGGAAGCGCTTCATCTGTGAGAAGCCGCCGAAGTAGATGTCCGACCCCTGCTTCTGCATGTCAGCCATCCTGCGCACCGACTCCTCAAGCTTCTCCATGCGCTGCTCTGAAATCTCGGGGTGCAGAATGTCCTCCATCGGGTCATCCTCCACTTCCTCAATGCCTTTGCGGGTCACGCGTATGTTGTTGTTCTTCAGCAGTTCTGGTATTATCTCGCTCTGGATGATGCGGTTGTCGGTCTCAGCCCTCATACAGTAGACCATCTGCATCTGCAGCTCAGCCAGGTCATTGCGGCAGCGCTCGTCAGCAGTTGCCTGCCTCAGCATCTCGTGAACCTCAGTATACAGCTCAGCAGCTGCCGCGTCAAGACAGAGCACCCACCCTATCAGTGCACGCTGGCGCACACGCTCGTCAGTGGACTTCATGTAGGCATCCATCAGTAGGCGGAACTTGTTAATACCGAAGAAGTTGAGCGTTGAGAGCGTGATGGCGCTGACAATCATCTGCTGGTCATTGCTGTCGATGGTGGGCGACAGCAGCATCTCGCTGAAGGCTTCAGTCACACTGTCATTCCACAGGCGCGAGGTCCAGATGTAGTCAAAGAGGTCGGTCATCAGCCGCTGGTGGTCATCATAGACAGCCTGCTGGCGCGACTTCCTGACGTGCTCGGGCTCCAGCTCCAGCATGGCCACATCAGCCACAAAGGCCTCCATGTCGCGGCGCAGTGAGGCCGGAGTCCACTCCTGGCGGCCATTGTTGCGCACCCTGTGGTGAACACCTGATGCAAAGGCACTGTTGCGCAGGTAGTAGCGTATGTAGACATTGGTGGCCAGCACATACATCCGGCGCAGCAGCTTGTCGTAGACCACCTCGCGGTCAGGGTCGTCATAGCCCTGCTGCCAGTAGCCGGTCATCAGCTGGTAGTCGCTCTTGATCTGCTGCAGCTGCTCCTGGGCCTGGGGCTGGACAAAGGTGTACAGGTAGTTCTCAAGATGGGCTATGGCCTTGCCCAACTGCCGATGCAGCACATCGTCAACAATCGTATTCAGCGCTTCGTTATTGACCATAGGCTTATTGCTCCTTTAACCATTTCTGGGCACGCTCAATGTCAGTCTGTGCAGGCAGTTCAATGTGGCGGAACTTCAGGTCGCGCGGCAGCGAGTCAACCTGATTGGCCTTCAGTCCGCAGTATTTCACCACAATGTCGCGATACTGGGCAATGCCAAACTTGGTCAGCGAGTCGCAGGCCTTGTTGTAGCCCTTCTTGAAGTCCTCAAGCTGCTGCTGGCGCTTCTTGGCCTCCAGATCCTTCTCTCGGAAGGCAATGGCTCCCATCGTCAGGTTCAGCTTACGTGTGTCCATCAGCTGTGTATGGCGTGCCAGCCTGGCCAGCATAGCCTGGGGCTCGGTCAGCAGGGCAGCATCTATCTCACTGTTCTGCAGCATCTTCAGGCGGATGTGGACATCGTTCACCTGAATCTTGAACAGCCGCTCCCTGTCCAGCTTGGCACTGTCTCTGACACGGTCGGCCAGCAGGTCAGTCACTGAGTAGCGTGCCATAGCCACCATCTTGTCGTCAAGCTGCTTCAGGGTCTTGATACGTGCCGTGCGGTTGGTGAACAGCTGCCAGTAGGCATTGGTCGTAGTGATGTATTTCAGCGGCGTGCCCTTCTGTATCAGCCGTTCAGCCCGCACCAGGTCAGTCACTGTGCCCTGAACACTGCCACCGGCAACTGCTGTGTCACAGTCCATCTGGGCCGTAAACAGCCTGAGCCTGACATCGGTCTTGCCAAACATGCCCCGCTCGCTGGCTACAAACAGGGGCAGACAGTCCATCGTGGGCATCACGGCCACCTTCAGGGCTGCTGAGTCCTCACGGTGCTGCTGCACCATCTTCTGGCGCGAAATCTCACGCTTCTCCTTGTATGACTGTCCACAGCCAGCCAACACCAAGCACCCAACAACCATCACCAAACACCTAACACCCATCACCAAACACCTAACACCCATCACCTCAAAATTCATGTTAATACTCTAATAACGACGTGGTCAGCTCACCACCAAACGAAACTACATTCTCAGCCTTATAGCACGAAGCACCATCGGGAATGCAGATGGTGGCCACAAAGTGGAAGCCCCTGCCGTCGACACCCGTAAACTCCATATTGCTCAGCACCGACTGCTCCAGAAACTGGTGGGGAATCTGCTGGGCATAGAGCTGCTTCTTGAAGTCAGTCGAAAAGAGCTTTCGGGCACCGCTGAACACGCTGACATGCATGATGTTGTCGTAGTAGACATTGTCAACCTCGACGCCGTCATTGCTGTAGCTGGTGGTGTGTACCTTGTATTTCGTGGGGTTGATGGCAATATACCAGTGATAGCGCTCACCATTATAAAACACCACTGAGTCGCGCTTGACAACCTCGGTATAGGTCATCACCTTGGGCTTGTCGTGCACAAAGGCAAACACATGTATCGGGTCGTCGCTCTTGCGCAGCCTCAGCACGTCGCCATTCTGATTCTTGAACCAGAACACGTGCTCCATCTGCTTCACAATGGGGTAACGGGTGCCCACGGCATCAAGCACCAGCGAATCCTTGACAATCTTAAAGTATGTGGGCTGGCTGATGGTGTCGGGATAGTAGATGGTATCACCTACGGCGCGGAACGACACTTCCTCGGTCTCATCATCCACCCAGATGCCTTGCAGCATGGCCTTGGCCTCCTTGCTCTCCTTCTCTTCCCGGGGAGCCTCCTCTTGCTTGGAGGCCTCGGGCTTCGACGAGCAGGCTGTCCACAGTGCCAAGCCGGCAGTCATACTTATCAGCAACAGAATTCGCTTCATCGGCCTATGCAGTAATAGTCAAATCCATTCTCCTCAAGTTCCTCAGCGTCAAAGATGTTACGCCCGTCGATCACCAGTGGGCGGTTCATGGCCTTGTGGATGACGCCCCACGTAGGCAGCCGGAACTCCTTCCACTCCGTCAGCAGCAGCAGGGCATCGGCATCGAGCACAGCATCATACTTGTCGCGGCAGTACACCACGCGGTCACCTATCCTGCGACGGCACTCATCCATAGCCACAGGGTCGTACACGCGCACCGTGCAGCCAGCATCCAGCAGCTTGCTGATCATCACCAGAGCTGTCGACTCACGCATGTCGTCAGTCTCAGGCTTGAACGACAGGCCCCACAGGGCAATGGTGAGCCCGGCCAGCGACTGCCCCTCAAAGGCCCGCTGCAGCTTCTGGAACAGAACACTCTTCTGCCGGTCATTCACGCGCTCCACGGCCTTGAGCACCTCCAGCGAGTAGCCCTGCTGGTCGGCAGTCTTGATGAGGGCCTTCACGTCCTTGGGGAAGCACGAGCCGCCATAGCCACAGCCTGCATAGAGGAACTTGCGCCCAATGCGTGTGTCAGAGCCAATGCCCGCGCGTACCATATTTATATCTGCACCCACCAGCTCACACAGGTTGGCCATGTCGTTCATGAACGAGATGCGGGTGGCCAGCATCGAGTTGGCAGCATATTTGGTCATCTCAGCCGAGGGGATGTCCATGAAGATGACTCGGAAGTTGTTGATCAGGAAGGGCTTGTACAGTCGCGTCAGCACCTTCTTGGCACGCTCACTCTCTGTGCCCACCACCACGCGGTCGGGCGACATGAAGTCCTTGATGGCATTGCCCTCCTTCAGGAACTCGGGGTTCGAGGCCACATCGAAGGGTATGCTCACACCGCGCTTCTCCAGCTCTTCCTCAATGGTGCGCCTCACCTTGGCTGCCGTGCCTACAGGAACGGTCGACTTGGTCACCACAACCATGTAGTGGCTCATGTGCTGGCCAATGGTGCGCGCCACCTGCAGCACATACTTCAGGTCGGCCGAGCCATCCTCGTCAGGAGGTGTGCCAACGGCTGAGAATACTATTTCAACATCGTCGAGTACTGAGGCCAGGTCGGTGGTAAACGACAGACGGCCTGCTGCCACGTTCTTCTTCACCAGTTCGTCGAGTCCAGGCTCATAGATGGGTATCTCGCCCCGTTGCAGACGTTCTATCTTCTCAGCATCCACATCAACGCAAGTCACCGTGGCACCTGTCTCAGCAAAGCATGAGCCCGACACCAGTCCTACATATCCCGTTCCTACTACAGCTATATTCATCTAACGATTTTCGATTTACAGATTTTCGATTTTCGATTTACTATTCAAAGAGCTCGGCATCGCGCAGCAAGGGCTGCTTCAGGTCCTTCTCGCTGGTCTGTACTGCCGCAGCCTCGATGGGCCACTCAATGGCCAGCTCTGGGTCGTTCCAGCGGATGCCTGCCTCATGCTGGGGAGCATACGGATTGTCCACCTTATAGGTAAAGATGGCCTCCTGGCTCAGCACCAGGAATCCGTGGGCAAAACCACGCGGAATGAAGAACTGGCGCTTGTTGTCCTCGCTCAGCTCCACCATCACGTGCTTGCCGAATGTGGGTGAGCTCTTGCGGATGTCGACAGCCACGTCGAGCACACGGCCCTTGATCACCCTCACCAGCTTGGCCTGCGAGTACTCACCCTTCTGGTAGTGAAGCCCGCGCAGCACACCGTAGCCCGACTTCGACTCATTGTCCTGAATGAAGTGGACTGGCCCTACGTGCTCCGTAAACTCACCCTCCTTCCAGGCCTCCATGAAATAGCCTCGGGCATCATTGAACACGCTCGGCTCAATCACATAGACGCCCTCGATTTCTGTCTCTTTATATTCCATATTTTTGTAATTTCGTGCAAAGTTACTGCTTTTTTTTCATTCTATCTAATTTTTAAGTTTCTTTTATTTGGAAATCTCGCAAAAAAGCCGTACTTTTGCAAACGTGATTGAATTAGAACGTCATATTGAGATACTATTGCTGAGCAATGACTGCGTCATAGTGCCCGACCTGGGTGGCTTCATGGCCCACCACCGGGAGGCATGCTATGACGAGCACGACGGTATGTTCCTGCCACCACAGCGCACTCTGGGCTTCAACCCGCAGCTGAAGCTCAACGACTCGCTGCTGGCACAGTCGTATGTCGAGGCCTACGACATCAGCTATCCTGAAGCCCTCCGCCGCATTGAGGATGAAGTGGCCGAGCTGAAGCAGCATCTCGACAACGAGGGGTTCTATGAGCTGAACGACATTGGCCGACTCTCCTTCAATCCTGAGGGCAGGCTGGAGTTCGCCCCCTGCGAGGCTGGCATCCTCACCCCCGAGCTCTACGGCCTCAGTTCCTTCGAGTTCACCCCGCTTGCCCAGTCAGCTGAAGAGGCTGTCCAACAGCAACCCACCCACGTGGCAGAGGCATCCGCAGAAGAAGCCTCCCCCAGTCAGGAGGGGGCAGAGAAGGCCATCACCATCAAGATGTCATGGATACGCAATGCCGTAGCAGTGGCAGCAGCCCTGCTGGCATTCCTCTTCATGACCAAGCCCATGTCAGATGGCGTGCAGACCGGACTTTCGATGAGCAAGATTACCCTGCCCATCATGCAGCAGGAAACCGTAGCTCCCCACCCCACTCCCGTAAAGGAAACCGCCCCTAAGACTGAAGTCGTGGCTGAGACCGTGGCAGAGGCACCCGCAGCACCCGCAGAAAAAGCTTCCCCCAGTGAGGAGAGTCAGGAAGGGTCTTACTGCATCGTAGCAGCCAGCCACGTCTCCAAGAAGGGAGCCGAAGAGTTCGTCAAGAAGCTGCAGGCCCAGGGTTACACTTCCGCGCGCGTTCATATTAATAAAAATGTGCGCCGTGTAGTCTTTGGCAACTACCCCACCGAAGCCGAGGCCTACAACCAGCTGCACAAGGTTCACCAAAACCAGGACCTTGCCGAGGCATGGGTGTATGAGGTGAAGGAGTGATAGGTGATGGGTGATAGGTGATAGGTGATAGGTGATAGGTGATGGGTGTTAGGTGATAGGTGATAGGTGATGGGTGATAGGTGAAAAGTGAATAGAGTACAGTGAAGCGCGTACGTTGTCCCAAATGCGATAATTACATCATCTTTGATGATACCCGTTACACTGAAGGCCAGTCCCTGGTCTTCCAGTGTGATCAGTGTGGCAAGCAGTTCGGCATCAGAATAGCCGCCAAAAAAGCCTCCCCTTCGGGGGGAGGTTCGGAGGGGGCTGAAGGTTCAGTGGGCGCTTCCATCATCGTCATCGAAAACGTCTTCCACTACAAGCAGGAAATCCCCCTTCAGATGGGCGACAACGTCATTGGCCGCTACCAGAAGGGCAACCCCATCAACACCCCCTTCGAGACCGTTGACCCCAGTGTCGACCTGAACCACTGCACCATCAATGTCAGCCGCGACAAGCATGGAAAGCTCCGCTTCACACTCTCTGACAACAACTCCAACACCGGCACCTTTGTCGACAATGTAGAGGTGAAAGGCCGTGAGCGCCGCATCATCACTGACGGCACCCTCTTCACTATCGGTGCCACCAGCATCATCCTCCGCGCACCCACAGACTAATCCAAAAAAATTCCCCTCCTAAGTTCTATATAATTCCCCTCCTAAGTTAGGAGGGGCCAGGGGTGGTCTGAACAAGCGCACAACGAGGTCGTTCAGACCCCACCTAACCTCCCCTGACTCAGGGGAGGAACTGTCCGCCGCGGATTCCCCTCCTGAGTTAGTACTCAAAGTCCCCCTTCGGGGGGGATTTAGGGGGCTGGAGGCTTGCTTTTACTTCGTCAGCTCAAATCCCACGCGGGCACCGTCGGCACTCTTGGCCAGCTTGCTCACAGCCTCGACGGCAGCCTTGTTGCTCACCTTACCCTCCTTCTGAAGGATATTCGCCATCTGCTTCGAGTCGAACATCAGGCCCATGCCTCTCTGAGTACGGATCACATTGCCCTTAATGGTCTCAGTGGCCGTCTTCAGCGCGATCTCACCATTCTGCTGATTGTAGGTGTAAGAGCCGCTGAAGGGGATGCCATTCACCTTAGCCGAGAACTTGTTGCCGGCAAGGAACGAGAACCCAGTGTTCGAGCGGTTAATACCAATGTTGCTGTAGTTGCTGGCCAGCGACGAGGTCATGTTCGTCACCGTGGCATTACCACCCGCCTTTGTCAGGGCCTGCTGGGTAGTGAAGGCAGCACTCGGCGCATTGTAGTTCCACTGGCCAAGCATGCTCGACTGGTCAAACAGCGACCCGCCAAACAACACATTCGTCAACACAGCGCCAAGCACACTGGTCAGCACGTCGCCCGAAGAATTAGTGGTAGGAGTAGTAGTTCCCATTGGTGCCATGCAGCCCGACATCACCATCGTCAAGGCCACTGCAAGTGTCAAGATTGTTTTCTTCATAATACAATAGTTTTTAACTAGTTAATAAATTCCGTGACAAAGATAGAGATAAAAACCGAAACTACCAAATATTTTTTCATGAATCTCATTTTCCCCCAATAAATTCCCCTCCTAAGTTAGGAGGGGCAAGGGGTGGTCTGAACAAGCGCACAAGACATACGCAAGTTCAGACCCCTCCTAACCTCCCCTGACTCAGGGGAGGAACTGTCTGACGTTTCCTGATTTGGGTTGACTGTCAGTATGTCTAAACCCTAAGATTAGTT
>CAMHHO010000030.1:0-30365 GCA_946184965.1 uncultured Prevotellaceae bacterium
CTCGCGTACTGCGCACACACGGTACGCGTGAGAAATCTATAAAAACAAGTGTATATATCTGTATCTGTATTGATTCCGAAAAGCGGCGCCAAACGCCCCGAATAGCGGCGCTATTCACCCCGTTTGGAGGCTCCAAACAACCCGAATGGCGGCGCCAAACGTGTCAGTTCTCCCCCTGAGTCAGGGGGAGTTAGAGGGGGTCTGAAGCAGGGGACGGTGACATTGACAGTGTTCGGATGTTCAGACCACCCCTGGCCCCTCCTGACTCAGGAGGGGAATTACATACATCAATTATTAATTCTTGAATTGTAAGATAAATGAAAGCAATGTCAAAATCAGAGCTGGCCATGAAGGCCGGCGTCAGCGTACAGACGCTGATGAACTGGCTGCGGCCGTTCCGGCAGGAGCTGGAGGCGATGGGTCTGCAGCCCAACGTGAAGGTGCTGCCGCCGAAGATTGTCAGCTTCATCTGCGAAAAGCTTGCCATCGATGTTTAGCCTAAGATGGTGTTGGGAACCTTAAATCTACAATAATCCAACCATGTCACACAGATCCCACAGATCTCTCAGATTTATTTTCTCTTCATGCTGTTTCCGGGGCTTCTGGATTATCTGTGGGATCAGTGAGATCTGTGTGACTCAAAAAAACTTATGAAAGAATCTGTGTGATTAATTATGCGAAAGATTGATTTGATTGTTGTTCACTGCAGCGCCACGCGCTGCGACCGGCGGTTCTCGGTCGAGGACTTGATAGCTTGGCACGACGCCCGCTTCGGGTTCACCGGCTACCACTACTACATCACCCGCGACGGACAGATGTACCAGACGCGGCATGAGAACCTGGTGGGTGCCCACGCCGTAGGCTACAACCAGCACTCCATCGGCGTGTGCTACGAAGGCGGACTGACGCCCGACGGAACACCTGCCGACACCCGCACGCGGGAGCAGAAGGCGGCGCTGAACGCCCTGCTGCGCAGTCTGAAGACGGACTACCCCGACGCCGTCATCTTAGGCCACCGCGACCTGCCCGGCGTACGCAAGGCCTGTCCCTGCTTCGACGCCCGAGAGGAGTATGCTGGTCTGCAGCCCCTGAGCCTCTCGTAAACGGTAGCGGCGCATCCCCAAAAGGCGGGGTGTGCCGCTGATTGATTTATACCTTTTGGGGTATAATTGTAGGATTGACACCCAAAGAACGCCCCGAACGGGTATATTTTTTATAATAATCATTAAATTTATACCCGAAATGATGTAATTAACCTAAAATTATTGTATATTTGCACTGTTTTTCTAAAAAAGGAGACAGTGATGGACGGACAAAACAGATTGTCGCAGTACGTGAAGGCGATGCGCAAGCAGTACGGACTGACGCAGGAGGACCTCTCGGCGAAGTCGGGCGTGGGCCTGCGCTTTGTGCGCGACCTGGAGCAGGGCAAGCGCACGCTGCGCATGGACAAGGTGAACTGCGTGCTGAATCTCTTCGGTGCCGAGCTTGGCATTGACAGGATAGGGGGAGGTGAGGAATGAGGCGTGCCAGGATACTCTATCGCGACAGGCTGGCCGGATGGCTGACTGAGGATGAGGACGGCTACGTCTTCGAGTATGACGCCGACTACCTGAGCCGTGGCGGTGCCGAGCCGGTGAGCCTGACGCTGCCGCTCAGGGCCGAGCCTTACAAGCAGAACGTGCTCTTCGCCTTCTTCGACGGACTGATACCCGAGGGCTGGCTGCTGAACATCACGACGAAGAACTGGAAACTGAACCCGAACGACCGCATGGGACTGCTCATAGCCTGCTGTCAGGACTGCATCGGAGCGGTGGGCGTTGTTGAAGTGATAAGTGATGAGTGAGAAGTGCTTGTATTGCTACCAGGAGCTGAAGGAGGGGCAGCGCGACTACCATCCCGCCTGTGCGCGGCGCTTCTTCGGCAGTGCCACGCCGCCGGTGCTGCCCTATTCGCGGCAGAACATCAGCGAGCTGGCCAGTGAGGTGATTCGCAGCCGGACCACGCTGACGGGCGTGCAGCCGAAGCTGTCGATGGACATCAACCGTGGCGGACGGGACGAGCCTGACCGTCTGACGATTGTCGGACTCTGGGGGCGCTACATCCTGAAGCCGAAGTCGGACACCTACCCATGGCTGCCCGAGGACGAGGACCTGACGATGCACCTGGCCACGCTGGCCAGGATTCAGGTGGTGCCCCATGCGCTGATACGCTTCAGCGACGGCGAGCTGACCTACATCACGCGCCGCATCGACCGCGACGACGACGGGCGTAAGTACCTGATGGAGGATGCCTGCCAGCTGAGCGAGCGGCTGTCGGCCGACAAGTATAAGTCGTCGTACGAGAACGTGGGCAAGCTGATACGCCGCTACTCGTCGATGGCGCAGCTCGACCTGGTGAACTACTGGGAGCTGGTGGTGTTCTCGTGGCTGACGGGCAACTCGGACATGCACCTGAAGAACTTCTCGTTGCTGAGTCTCGTGCCGGGACTCTACACGCTGGCCCCCGCCTACGACCTGCTGAACGTCCACCTGCTGTTTGACGATCCCGAGGAGCTGGCACTGACGCTCGACGGGCGCAAGCGGAAGCTGACGCGCCAGAACTTCGTGAACGCCATGCGCACGACGGGGCTCGACGACAAGGTCATCGGCAACATCCTGCAGAAGTTCCAGAAGGTGCAGCCGCGCTGGGAGGCGTTCATCGACCAGAGTTTCCTGCCCGAGGAGTTGCGCGAGCGCTACAAGGCCGAAATATCGCAGCGGCTGGCGGTGCTGACGGCGATTTAGCCGTTGTTCAGACCTCCCCTGGTCCCTCCTCGCTTAGTAGGGGAATGCCCGATTCTCCCCCTGAGTCAGGGGGAGTCAGAGGGGGTCTGAACCGCCTCAGTTATTCTTGGCACGGAACAACGCGGAGGAACACTGTTTGCGGGACTTTTTTTACATGAACCATAAATCTACACGAAATCCAACACAAATCGTTTCTATTTCGTGTGAGATTTTTGCAGATTTAAGGTTCCTAGGTCGCTTCTTCAGACCTCCCCTGGCCCCTCCTGACTCAGGAGGGGAATTTGATGCGTCCGTTTTCCAGGGTATTTCAGACCTCCCCTGGCCCCTCCTCGCTCGGCCGAAGGACGCTTGCAATGCAAGAACTCAGGAGGGGAATTTTATGCGTCCGTTTTCCCCTCCTGAGTCAGGAGGGGTCAGGGGTGGTCTGAACAAGCGATTTTTTCATTAAAGGAAACAGAATTTCTGTCGATTTAAGGTCCAAAAGACAAATAACGGGCGGAAAAGTTGGCGGTTTCAGGAAAAAAGCGTAACTTTGCAGCCTAAAACGTAACATTGAGTAGCGTGAAAGTTAAGGAAGTGTTGAGCGCCCTTGAACAGTTCGCGCCCCTGCCCTTGCAGGAAAGCTGGGACAATGCTGGCTTGCAGGTTGGATTGACAGAGGCGGAGGTTTCAGGGGCATTATTGTGTCTGGACGTGACCGAGCGGATTATCGACGAGGCCGTCCGGAAGGGCTGCAACCTCGTTGTGAGCCACCATCCGTTGCTGTTCCGCGGCCTGAAGACTATCAGCGACCTGACCGACGTGCAGCGCACGGTGCGTAAGGCCATCCAGAATGATGTGTGCGTCATCTCGATGCACACCAACATGGACAATGCCCGGGGCGGCGTGAACTTCAAGATAGCCGAGAAGCTGGGCCTGCAGGGCACGGCGTTTATGAGTGCGAAGCGGGTAGGGGACGTGGAGTGCGGCAGCGGCGTCATCGGCACGCTGGAGGAGCCGATGGCCTCGGACGACTTCGTGCTGAAGGTGAAGAAAGCGTTCGGCGTGGAGTGTGCGATGACCAATGAACTGCTGCGGCGCAAGGTGAGCCGAGTAGCCATCTGCGGCGGGGCAGGGGACTTCCTGCTCGACGAGGCGGTGGCTGCTGGTGCCGATGCCTTCATCACGGGCGAGATGCACTACCATCAGTACTTCGGCTACGAGCAGCGCGTGCAGATCTGCGTCATCGGCCACTACCAGAGCGAGCAGTTCACCACGGAGGTGTTCCGCGACATTATCAGCGAGCGCTGCCCGGGCGTCCGCACGGAGATTGCCGAGACCTGCACGAATCCGATTTATTATTTGTAACGGATTTTCGAGATGTCGAATCTTCGAATCATCGAATCATCGAATCATCGAATCATCGAATCATCGAAACATCGGAATAACGAAACATCGGAATAACGAATTAACGAGAAAACGAGAATAACGTCAAAAAAAAGAGAAGAAAGAATTATGGCAAAGAAAGATCCTACAGACTTATCGGTAGAGGAGAAGCTGAAGACGCTCTACCTGTTGCAGACGGCCCTGTCGGCCATTGACGAGAAGCGCACGCTGCGCGGCGAACTGCCCCAGGAGGTGAACGACCTGGAGGACGGTATTGAGGGCTTGAACACGCGCGTACAGCGCATTCAGGACGATATCGACGACTTTGAGCGTGCCGTTACGCAGAAGCGTGGCGAGATAGCCGATGCAGAGGCCAGTGTGGCCCGCTACAAGGCCCAGCTCGACGAGGTTAAGAACAACCGCGAGTATGACACGCTGTCGAAGGAAATCGAGTTCCAGTCGCTTGAGATTGAGCTGTGCAATAAGAAAATCCGTGAGGCTCAGGCACGCATTGCCGAGAAGAAGGAAGAACTGGCTGCCACCAAGGCTCTGATTGACGAGCGTCAGGGCGACCTCGACGTGAAGAAGAGCGAGCTCGACGAGATTATGGAGGAGACGCGCGCCGAAGAGGAGAAGCTGAAGGAGAAGGTGAAGGACTACGAGGCCAAGATTGAGCCGCGCCTGCTGGCATCGTTCAAGCGCATCCGCAAGAACGCCCGCAACGGCCTTGGCATCGTCTACGTGCAGCGCGACGCCTGCGGCGGCTGCTTCAACAAGATTCCGCCCCAGCGCCAGCTCGACATCAAGATGCACAAGAAGATCATCGTCTGCGAGTATTGCGGCCGTATTATGATCGACCCCGAACTGGCCGGCGTGAAGATTGACAAGCCCGTTGTCGCCGAGAAGAAGACTCGCAAGCGCTCAATCCGCAAGACGTCGACTGCCTCGTCGAAGAAGGCCGCCGATGCTAACGACATGGAGTAAACCAGGTGTTAGCTGCTGGCTATTAGCTGATAGTCAGGAATTTCGGTCAGGAAACGGTATGAGCGCTGCTCATAGTCCATCTGGCAGCAGTAGTGCTGCAGACCGTTGCTGACCACGAGATAATCTGCATGCAGCAGAAGATTGTAGGCCACTATCTGGTCGAACGTCTTCTGCTGTATTTGTATGTGTGGGGCCTTGTACTCGATAATCATCAGCGGCTGCATCTCCTTATTATATAATAAGGTGTCGCAGCGCAGCCGCTTGTCGCCGATGCTGAGCTGTATCTCGTTGGCGAGCAGAGCCTTCGGGTAGCCCTTGTGCTCGACGAGGAAGTGCGTGAAGTTCTGGCGCACCCACTCCTCGGGCGTCAGCGCCACGAATCTGCGGCGCAGAAAGTCGAAAATCTGCTGTTTTCCGTCCCGCTCAGCAACATTTATTTCGTATTCGGGTAGGTTTAATCGAATCATTTTTGTAATTTTGCAGGCAAAATTACAAAATAAAAACGAAATAACCGTATGGCAGAAGCAAAAAATGCCACCTACGACGGCATCATGGCCGACCTGAAGGCCGGGAAATACGCCCCCGTCTACTATCTGATGGGCGACGAGGCCTATTATATCGACAAGATCTGCGACTACATTGCCGAGCACGCCCTACAGCCTGAGGAGCGCGACTTCAACCAGACCATCATGTTCGGCTCCGACGTCACCGCCGCCCAGGTGGCCGACACCGCCCGCCGCTACCCCATGATGGCCGAGCGCCAGGTGGTCATCGTCAAGGAGGCGCAGAACCTGAAGCAGACCGACCAGCTGGAGAAGTACTTCAAGAAACCCTCGCCGCAGACCGTCCTCGTGATGTGCCACAAGAACGGCACCATCGACGGGCGCAAGCGTGAGTATGTCAAGACCATCCGCGAGGCCGGCATCCTGTTCGAGAGCAAGAAGCTGCGCGACCGCGACCTGTCGCCCTTCATCGAGAGCTACCTCAAACAGCGCGAGGTGAGCATCGACCCGAAGTCGACCCAGCTCATTGCCGACAGCATCGGTGCCGACCTGAGCCGACTGACGAGCGAGCTCGACAAGGTCATCATCTCGCTGCCCAAAGAGGATAGGAGAGTGACCCCTCAGGTGGTTGAAGACCAGATTGGCGTGAGCAAGGATTTCAACGCTTTCGAGCTGCGCGACGCCATCGTCAACCGCAACATTTTCAAGGCAAATCAGATAATCAAATATTTTGACAACAATCCGAAGGCCGGCTCGCTCTACTCATTTCTCCCAATGCTCTTTAATTACTTCCAGAATCTGATGATTGCATTTTACGCGCCAAAAAGACAGAGTCAGGAGGCCGTTGCAGAATGGCTGGAATTGCGATCTCCGTGGGCGGCGAAGGATTATATGACAGGAATGAGAAACTACAGCGCGATGAAAGTGATGCAGATAATTTCCAAAATTAGAGAAATTGACGCCAAAAGTAAGGGCCTCGACAACCCAAATACGCCCCCAGGAGAGCTGATGAAAGAACTGATTTTTTACATTTTCCACTGATCTCGCACTCTGGAACAATACAAAATCGCGTCCTTGACGGACGCTTTTTTTATGCCTAACTCCCTGTGTCTCCGAGGGGTTCAGCGGTTTCCTGACCGCTCAAAACTCGCGTATTTGCAGCCTTCCTGACCGCCCGTTCAGAATTTGCGAGTAACGCCTAAAAATCCGATTTCAGCTTCGTGCAGATTTTGTGTTCACATTATTTAGCGTTTCCGTTTGTGAATTTTGAAAGCTGAACTAATTTTGCATTCCGAATATATTTGGTTTTAAGGTGCAATATTTACAAATAGAAACAGTACTTTTGGTGTTTAAAGATGTAAAGTGTAAATGCAAATTTACAAGTTTACATTTCCAAACCTATTTTTATACATCGCTATTTTACGCGATTTAATTATCTGAAAACCTGCTATTTATATTAAAACACAAAAGTGAAAGGTTGGAATTATTCATATTTTAGCCTCCTAAACATGTATATTCACAGCATCAGCACCTCTATATGCGTAAATACCATATTTATACCCAGTTATTTACTCTTTATCTTTCAAAATTCCCTTTGTAAGGTTTATTGATGTAAATTCACGTTTGCGTTTTAATATCCAAATATCGCCCGACGTTTAGTTTACCAATTTAAACTTTTAAATCATAAATTTATAGTTCACGATTAAAAATTTCGGTTACAAATGTTGTGGGTTCCAATTTTTTGTTTTACCTTTGTAAACTGAAACGAAAATGGGCAGAAATGCCCCCTAAACCCTACTTAAGCAGTATGAAGGACAGAATTCGCCAGATTATGGAGTCGCAACATATGACCCAACAAGTGTTCGCACAGTTCATCGAAATGTCGCCCGCGTCGCTGAGCAGCATCTTCAATGGTCGCACCAAACCTACCCTCAACATTGTTGAGGCCATCAAAAAGAAAATTCCTGACATCAGTACCGACTGGCTGATGTTCGGCTCGGGCTCGATGTATCTCGAAGCGAAATCAGGTGTTGACGAGTCAGCTCCTACAAGTCAGGAATCGTTGTTTGATTTTTCTGACACCCCTACTTCACCCTCAAATTTGTCACAGTCGGCACCTCTGAATTCCAATAGTGTAAAAGTTACACGCCAAAATGCGCCTCGCGAGGAAATCAAAATTATTGACAAATCGCCCCGCCGCGTTACCGAGATCCGAGTCTTCTACGACGACCAGACTTGGGAGAGTTTCGTACCCGCTAAGAAGTAGGAAATAGTGAACCTGAAATAGGTTCAGCATTTAAAGCGTTAAAAAAAGAGAAGGTGGTGAAAGTTTTCACTTTACCCTTCTCTTTTTTCACGCTTTTTTCGTAATTTTGCACGATAATTATAACTAAGGTGTATGGATGTTACGAAGAAATATGTGATGGAGCTGAGGGTGGCTGATGCCGTTCGGGTTCACGAACGGTATGTGCTGCTGAAGCTGACGCAGGACGAGCAGTTGCCACCGATGCAGCCCGGACAATTTGTCGAGGTGCGCGTCGACGGCGTCCCCGAAGTATTCCTCAGACGCCCGATTTCGATTAACTTTGTTGACCGCGAGCGCAACGAGCTTTGGCTGCTCGTGGCTGTGGTGGGCGAAGGAACGCGGTGGATGGCCGGGCTCCAGAAGGGCTGCGCAGTGAATGTCGTCGGGCCGCTGGGGCGCGGGTTCTCGCTTCCCGAAGGTGAAACGGCGGGCACGGGAGCGCGGCTGCTTGTTGGCGGCGGCGTGGGCGTGGCTCCGCTGCTGTATCTGGGAGCGACGCTCAAGGAGGCTGGCGTGGAGCCGGTGTTCCTGCTTGGGGCGCGAACGGCAAAGGACCTGCTGATGGTCGACGAGTTCCGTAAATACGGCGAGGTACTGGTGACGACGGAGGACGGCTCGGAGGGCGAGCGCGGATTTGTAACGCAGCATACGATGCTGCAGACGCGGACGTTCGGGCTGATCCAGACGTGCGGGCCTACGCCGATGATGAAGGCTGTGGCGCGGTTTGCGTGGCAGCAGGGCATCGATTGCGAGGCGTCGCTCGAGAACATGATGGCGTGCGGCCTCGGTGCGTGCCTGTGCTGTGTTGAGAAGACTACCGAGGGTAATCTGTGCGTGTGCAAGGATGGTCCGGTGTTTAATATAAAGCGACTGTTATGGCAACTTTAAATGTGACAATAGGCAACCTGCGGTTGAAGAACCCGGTGATGACGGCCTCGGGAACGTTTGGCTATGGTCTCGAGTTTCAGGATTTTGTACCACTCGACGGACTTGGGGCTATCATAGTAAAAGGAACGACCCTGCGCCCGCGCGAGGGCAATGACTACCCGCGCATGGCCGAGACGCCGATGGGTATGCTCAACTGCGTGGGTCTGCAGAACAAGGGTGTCGACTACTTCTGCAAGCATATCTACCCGCAGCTGACCGCTACTGGCGGCACGTACATCGTCAACGTGAGCGGCTCGTCGCCCGAGGACTATGCCGAGTGTGCGGCACGTGTGGATGCGCTTGAGGGGATTCCGGCCATCGAGCTGAACATCTCGTGCCCGAACGTGAAGGACGGCGGCATGGCCTTCGGCGTGACCACGAAGGGCGCTGCCTCGGTGGTGCGTGCCGTTCGTGAGCGCTACAGCAAGACGCTGATTGTGAAGCTGTCGCCAAACGTGACCGATATTACCGAGATAGCCCGTGCGGTGGAGGCCGAGGGAGCCGACTCTGTGTCGCTCATCAACACGCTGATGGGCATGGCCGTCGACATTGAGAAGCGCAAGCGGGTGCTGTCAATCGGCACTGGCGGCCTGTCCGGCCCTGCCGTGAAGCCCGTGGCGCTGCGCATGGTCTACCAGGTGGCGCGGGCCGTGAAGATTCCCGTCGTCGGCCTTGGCGGCATTATGACCGCCGAGGATGCCATCGAATTCCTGATGTGTGGCGCAACGGCCATCGAGATTGGCACTGCCAACTTCATCGACCCGGCAGTAACCATCAAGGTGCGCGACGGCATTAGCGAGTGGCTCGACCGTCACGGCTGCCGCTCAGTACAAGATATTATAGGAACGATTGACTAACATACAAAACTACAAAAAATGAGAACTACTAAGAAACTAATCATGAGTCTGGCGCTGACGCTGTGCAGCATAGGGCTTAGTGCCGCTGAGCTGGTGGCATTCCCCGGCGCACAGGGCTGGGGACGCTTTGCTACCGGAGGCCGTGCGGGCAAGGTGTATCATGTAACTAATCTGAACGACTCGGGCACTGGTTCGCTTCGCGATGCCGTGAGCCAGCCCAACCGCATTGTGGTGTTCGACGTCTGCGGCACCATCTACCTGAAGTCGGGCCTCGTCTTCTCCAGCAACCTGACGGTGCTCGGACAGACGGCGCCGGGCGAGGGCATACAGGTCTATGGCGACCGTGTGTCGTTCTCGGGTGCCAACAACCTGATTGTGCGCTACATGCGCTTCCGCATGGGTAAGGGCGGCACGAGCGGTAAGGATGCTGCCGGCGTGTCAAACGGGCGCAACATGATCTTCGACCACCTCTCAGTGCTGTGGGGGCGCGACGAGTGCTTCTCCATCAGCTGGGACAACAAGGGCACCGAGCCGGCCGACATCACCATCCAGAACTCCATCATCGGACAAGGTCTGCAGACGCACTCTTGCGGCGGACTTATCCAGACGGCGGGCGGCGTGACGCTGTATCGCAATCTCTACATCGAGAACAAGACGCGCAACCCGAAGGTGAAGGGCCTGAACCAGTTTGTCAACAACGTGGTCTATAACTGGGGTAACGGCGGCTGCTACCTGATGGGGCGTGAGAGTGCCGGCAACTCATGGGCCGACATCGAGGACAACTACTTCATACGCGGTCCGTGGAACAGCAGTACCAAACCGCTGTCGGAGGGCAACGAGAACTTCCAGTTCTACGGTGCGGGCAACTATTACGACAACAACACAGACGGCGTGCTGAACGGCGTGGCTATTACCGACGCAGACTACACCGCCTCGGGCGGACTGCGGCGTGCGACGCTGAGCGCGATAACCAACGCGCCGAAGGCCTTCCCCGAGATTACGCCGAAGATGACGGCCGAGCAGGCCCTGAAGTGGATTGTTGACAGCGTAGGCCCCTCGCTGCCTGCACGCGACGAGGTAGACAAGTACCTGATTGACGAGCTCACCTCCTACGGCAAGCTGGGCTCTACCGATGGTATCTCAGACGAGACGACGCTGCCCCACGGCGGCACGGGCACCCTCTACACAGGCACCAAGCCGAAGGACAGCGACGGCGACGGCATGCCTGACGAGTGGGAGACTGCCAACGGTCTGAACCCCCAGAAGGACGATGCAATGGCTATTGCCGCAAACGGCTATGCCAATATCGAGAACTACGTGTTCTCAATCGACCGTGCCTATCCGTACGTCAAGAACCCCTCCAGCCTGCAGGTCACTGACCAGAAGAAGGAGTCAGTCACGCTGAACTGGACAGATAATGCCGACAACGAGACGGGCTACATCGTAGAATACTCAACCGACAACAACACGTTTCAGGAACTGGTCCGCACAGAGGCCGATGCGACTACCTACGTGGCCAGCGGACTGACACCCGAGACGGTTTACTACTTCCGCATCCAGGCTTATGGTGCTGACGGCCTCGTGTCGCCCTATACGGCCATTACGACCGAGACGCTTGGCGACCCGGCAGCCCCGAAGGCATCGCTCAATCCATCGCCGGCAGTCAATGCCGAAGTCGGCGTGGCCCAGGGCGGCGTCACGCTGACGTGGGAAAACCCTACTAAGGAGTACGATGGCAAGATCATCTACTTCGTACTGCTTGGTACGGACGCCGACAACCTGAAACAGATGATCACCACAACGAACAAGAGCTATGAGTACACGGGCGAGCTGGTACCCAACACCACCTACTACTGGCGTGTCGACGCCCGCAACAACGTGGGCAAGACGCAGGGTACGCTATGGTCGTTCAAGACCGTTCAGGGAGGTACGCTCTTCTATACCGACTTCAATACCCAGCCCGAAGCCTTCCACGAGAAGTTCCCGGGCACCGGCAATACGAACATCATCAACGGTAATACCCAGGCAACGATTGCCGGCATGACGTTCGGTGCCAACGGCAGCAGCAGTGCGCGCATCGTGTCGTTCAGCGACAGCGGCCTCACCGGCGACTACTCAGCCGACGACGCAGGCGCATCGGCCCGCTGCATTGAGTTTACCAGCGGTAGCGGCTACGTGCAGTTGCCGGCAGTGGACGGTCCCTGTACCATTACCATTTGGACAGGCAACTCTGACAACAGCTCGAAGACGTTCAACCTGAAGACGATTGTCGACGGCAAGGAGACGAACGCAGCCTCGTTCACCTTAGCTTCGGCCAAGAAGAACTTCAAGCACACCTATACCTACACGGGAAGCGACAAGGTGATTTTCAAGATTGACGGCAACGGCAAGAAGTTCCGCATACACGACGTGCTCGTCGAGAAGTACGTGCCTCAGGATGTCAACGAGCCGTTAGAGGTCAAGACTTATCCCGAAGCCGATAAGATTTCCTATATGGACGGCGTGATGACATTTCGCTTCAATCAGGACATCAAGTACTTGGGCGGCGCCACCATCAACGGCGACGGCTTCGAGCGGATTACCGACGTGTCGGCTGCAGGAAGTACCTTGACCGTCAGCTACGAAGGGCTTGACGTGAACACGGAGTATGTCATTGATTTCCCCGAGGGGGCTATCACCGACGTCAATGGCAAGAAGAGCTTCACGGGCGAATTTGAGTTCTCAACCTGTGACTTTGGCTCGCTCGACAATATCAGCGAGACGCACAAGGGTAGGGCAGCCGTCAGTTTGCCCATCGACTTTAAGCCCTTCAACACCGTGGCCCTCCTGGAGCGCGAGAACGGAACAGAGCAGAGTGCTGCCAGCGAGCATCCCCACTGGGTGCAGGTGAGTGGCGATGTCACTGCCGACAAAGCCGTCTTCACCGCCACCTCCGACAAGGTGATGACCTTTTTCGCCACAGCGTCGCCTGCCATCAGAGTCAAGGCCGACTATAGCGGCAGCGGCAACGTGGAGTTCAAGATACAAGAGACACGCAATGCTGACGTGACGCCGGGCTGGCGGACCATCCGCGTGCTGCGTGCCGAGGATTTCCCCTTCGACGGTGTGATCCACCTCAACAACGAGGCGCGCTTCGTCAAGCTCTCTGCCCCCAAACTGTCGGGCAGTGTGACGCTCAGCGAGTTCCGCGTGGCTGATGCTGACGGCAAGGGACTGGGCGAAGGCTTTGACCTCGGCGGCGAGACATCTGTTCGCGAGGTATTCTCAGGTCGTGCCGGCACGGAGTACTTCACGACGGCCGGCGAGCGTGTTGCTGCGCCGGGCAATGGCGTGTACATCGAACGGGTGACTTCGGCCGACGGCAAGGTGACCTCAAGGAAGGTCAGCCGATAGGGAAAACAAAGAAATGAGGGCTGGCAATCGCCAGCCCTCAACCAACACAAAAACTAAACTAGACTTAACTAAAGCTATAGCGGACTTTCACAAGCCCTGAATAGCGTTTGCAAAGTTAGCGTTATTTTTGTTAACTCCAAAATATTTTGCCATAATTTTGCATTTTAACTGCAAAAAAAAGCTAAATCTTCATTTTCGTCGATAAATAAGCGTCAAAAATCGTCATTGCAGCCATTGCTTCAACAACAGGCACGGCACGTGGCAGTACACAAGGATCGTGGCGCCCGCGGGCGGTCAGCGTGGTTTCGTTGCCTTCCAGGTCGACTGTCTGCTGCGGTTGCAGCAGGGTGGCAACAGGCTTGAAGGCTACGCGGAAGTAAATGACCTGTCCGTTGGAGATGCCGCCCTGAATGCCGCCGCTGTGGTTGGTCAGCGTCGTGATGGTCTTCTCGTCGTTGGCCACGAAGCGGTCGTTCACTTCCGAGCCGCGGCGGGTGGCGCTCTCGAAACCATCGCCATACTCGAAGCCCTTCACTGCATTGATGCTCAGCATGGCCGCGCCAAGCTCTGCATGCAGTTTGCTGAACTCAGGCTCGCCCAATCCTACAGGACAGCCCTTGACGACACAGGTGATGATGCCGCCGATGGTGTCGCCCTCAGCCTTCATCTCGGCTATCAGACGCTCCATTTCAGCCGCCTTCTCGGGGTCAGGGCAGCGCACGGCGTTGCTCTCGGTCAGTGCAAGGTCGTACTGACGGTAGTCACGGCTGAGCGCGATGTCGCCTACCTGCGATGTGTAGGCCTGAACGCTGATGCCCAACTGGCGCAGGGCCAGCTTGGCCAGTGCTCCGGCCACCACGCGGCTGATGGTGATGCGAGCCGATGAGCGGCCGCCGCCCCGATGGTCGCGGATGCCGTACTTGGTGAAATAGGTGAAGTCGGCGTGCGACGGACGGAACACGGTGCGCAGGTTCTCGTAGTCCTGCGAGTGCTGGTTCTCGTTGCGTACGATGAAGCCGATGGGACAGCCCGTTGACTTGCCCTCGAACACGCCGCTCAGTAGTTCTACGCGGTCAGCCTCCTGGCGCGAGGTCGTGATGGCGCTCTGTCCCGGACGGCGGCGGTTGAGCTCGCTCTGAATGAAGTTCAGGTCGATGTCGACGCCGGCAGGCATGCCGTCAACCACGCCGCCGATGGCTGCGCCGTGACTCTCGCCGAATGTGGTCAGCGTGAACTGGTGTCCGAACGTGTTACCCATTGCAGCAGCCGCAGCCTCCTTCGTTACATCCATCGCCGCAGCCTTCGCCATCGCCGCAGCCGCCACAGCCGCCGCAACCGCCTGCCATCTGCTTGATGAGACTGTTTACCTCGTCATCGGTAGCTGGACGGTTCTCAATCACCTCGCCCGTAAAGTTCAGCGTCTTGCCGGCCATCGGGTGGTTGGTGTCGATGGTTACACCGTCGGCCTCAATGGTTTTTACCTGAGCGGGGAAGTGATGGCCCTCGCCGTCGACCAGCGTGATGATGGCGCCGGGATAGACGTGGGCGGCATCAAACTTGTCGTCAATCAGGAAGAACTCGCGCTGCAGCTTGTGAAGTCCCGCAGGGTCGTAGTCACCAAAGGCCTCGGCTGGCGTTAGCGTGAAGTCAAACTCGGTGCCGCTTGCCAGATTGATGACATGCTGCTCAAGGGCGTCGAGCGATACGCCGAAGCCACTGATAAACTGGAAAGGCTTTTCGCGGATGGTCTGCTCCTCCAGTGTGCGTTCGCCGTCTTTTACCGAATGAAGCTGGTAGTGTACGGCCAGAAATCTGTGTTCCATATCTTCTATATACCTTATTATATTAGTTTTTGGGCTGCAAAGGTACAAAAAAGCATTGAAAACGCCTCATTTTTCACCGAAAAAAGGTAAAAATTCAAATAATCGCCGATTCTTTGACACACGTCAACTAAACGCCTGTTTGCGCGCACAATTACCCCAAAAGTTTTGCGGGACCCGAAAATCGCCGTACCTTTGCACCGTCAAAACCAAACAAAAGGTTGCGACTAAGGATAACAATACATTAATAAAGTAGGGGCACAAACAGGATAACACACGCCCCGAGTAAAGAGAGAAAGGAAAAGTAAAAATGAAAAGATTGTTTTTAGTGATCGTTGTAATGCTCAGTATGACTATGACATTTGCAGAGAATGAGGAAGCAAAGAACGTGAACCAGGTTGAGGCCTACGACATGAGCGTCAATATGCGCAAGCTCAGCGTCACCCTCGGACTGACCACCGACCAGATTGAGGCCGTAGAGAACGTTCACAATTATTTCGCAGCTGAGATGCAGCTGGCAGCCCACGCCGACGAGGCCGACCGCAAGGAGCTGGTCAAGAAGGCTGTCGAGCGCGACATCAAGTGGATGCACTATGTGCTTGACCAGAAGCAGTACCGCACTTATCTGATGCTCCTCAACACGACGCTCAACAACCGCGGTTTGAACGTCAGTGAGTAAGAGAAAGTTTGAGAATTTGGTTATTTGGCCGCAGGTTCGTTGAGAATCTGCGGTTTTTTCTTTGCCCATTCGGAAAAATACATTAAATTTGCAGCCAGAAATGTGTACTAATCAATAAAAGAAACTATGAAAAAGGTAAGGTTTATTCTCACCATGATGGTTGCGCTGCTTGTTGTGAGCTGCGGCACCACCTCAACGGTGCCCATCACCGGGCGCCAGCAGACACTGATGGTCAGCGATGGCGAAGTGCTCTCACTGGCTACTCAGCAGTATCAGGAGTTTATGAAGACCGCCAAGCTCTCTACCAATGCCAACAATACGGCTATGGTGAAGCGGGTAGGGCAGAACCTGGCCAACGCCGTCAACAGCTATCTGAGAAACAATGGCTTGTCGGCAGAACTGAATAACTTTGCATGGGAGTTCAATCTGGTTCAGGACAAGCAGGTGAACGCCTGGTGCATGCCTGGTGGAAAGATTGTCGTCTACGAAGGATTGCTGCCCATCACGCAGGATGAGGCATCGCTGGCCATTGTCGTCGGCCATGAGATTGCCCACGCCGTAGCCAAGCACTCGGCCGAACAGCTCTCGACGAAGATGAAGCAGCAGCAGGGCTTGCAGATTGGCGCTGCCATTGCCGGCATGCTTGGTATGGGCACCAACACGCAGAGCATCCTCGCAGCCGTCGTCTCACAGGGCTTTAACTTCAAGAACCTCAGCTACTCGCGCGACCATGAGAGCGAGGCTGACCACATGGGACTCATCTTCGCCGCTATGGCTGGCTATAATCCGCAGGTGGCCACAACCTTCTGGCAGCGTATGGCAGCCTCGTCGACCAGCCAAACGGCAGAGTTCCTGAGCGACCACCCATCGGATGCCACTCGCATCAAGCAAATACAAGGCTGGATGCCTGAAGCGCTGAAGTACTACAAACCAGCTACCACCACCACGACAACCACAGCAAAGAAGACTTCAACAACTAAGAAGTCAACAAAGAGATAGAAAAAAAGGGAGGCGGCCGCCTCCCTTTTCATTTTTACTTGAACAACTCGTCAAGCAGTGTGTAGAACGCAGGATCCTCGCCCACGATGGTCTTCACGATCTTGCCGTCAGGACCGATGATAATCTTCGTCGGGAATCCCTGAATGCCGTAGTCGGCAAGCACCGACGAGGTCTTGGGATTATAGACGTGCAGCCAGGGCAGTTCGTGCTTAGCTACAGCATCTTTCCACTTCTGCTCCGTATCGTTGCAGTCGATGCCGAGGATTTCGAATTTACCGGCGTACTTCGTGTAGTACTCCTTCATCTGCGGAATGCCCTTGATGCACCATCCGCACCACGAACCCCAGAAGTCGAGAATCACGTACTTGCCGCGCAGCGAACTGAGTTTCAGCGGTTTGCCATTTAGGTCGTTGAGCGTGAAGTCGGGTGCCTCGATGCCTGCAGCCTGCTTCTTGGCGGCCTCTTCCTCAGCCTTCATCTCGGCTTCTATCTGGTCGAGCATTCCTTGGTACAGCGGCTTCATGCGACCGTCGCGGACATCGGGCTTGAGCAGCGTGACGGCCTCCTTCATCTTCTCCACGTCGCGCATATTGGTAATGAGGTAAGCCGAACATTCGTAGTCGGGATGTGCCTTGATAAAGTCGTAGATGGTCTGCGTCACGTCCTTTCCTGCCTTCTGGGCGTTCTCAATAATGGTATCTGCCACGTGGAACTGGCTGTAGAACTTCGAGCCGTCAATGTCATAGCGCGTACGGTCTTCCGCTGTCAGCTGCACCTCCTCGCCGGGAATGGCAGGAATCACGAATACCGAGGCCGGCTCGCCGCGCAGGGCTGCTGGCTCCACCAGATACATGCTGGCGGGGTTAGGCACGTCAATCTCGAAGTCGAACACGCCCTTCTTGCCCGTAAAAGACTTCCGCACCTCGTGGTCTTCTGTAACATTCAGCAGCGCCACGATGCTGTCGCCCACGGGTTTACAATTCATTTTCACTCTCAGTTTTCCGTCTTCCGCCTGCACAGTCAGTGCTGCGGCCATGAGCGCCAGGCTCAGCAAGAATTTCTTCATATTGTTCCTATATTATTGAATTTTCGGGTGCAAAGTTACAAAGAAATCTCCAAATAGCCAAGCATTATTGCCCCGTTATTATTCTGACCGCCAGTTTCAGGTCGGCAGCAGTAACGAGGCCGTCGCGGTCGATGTCGGCAGCTGAAGTGTAGAAGATAGTGGGCGTCTTTCTACTGAGGTGGCTGATGATGGCCGTCACGTCAAGGATGTTGACCTCGCCGTCGCCGTTGGCATCGCCGGCTGCCAACAATCCCGGATCAGGACGGTAGGGTTGTTCTGTCCCGGTCACGTAGCTTGAGGTGATGTTCGCCTTGGCGATGGTGGGGATGTTCATCACGTAGACGTTGTTCGAACCGTCGGGGAATCGGCCCACGGTCTGGTCAGCGTTGTGTGCAGGATAGGTCAGTATGTCGTTCCACGAGCCGTCGGCGGCAGTGAGCATGAGGTCGTCGCCCCCAGCACCTAACTTGAAAGAGGCGTGTAGCTGAGACAGCGGCTCAAGCTTGTCGCACCAGATGATGAGGTAGCCATGGGCGGGAATAATGGTGTTAGGGCCCGATATCTGATACTTCTCGGGCTTGTCCATGTTATCGGTCAGGTACATGCCGCTGACGTCGATTTCTTCATCGGTGGTGTTGTACAACTCAATCCAGTCGTTACGCTTGAAGTACTCATTGACGTAGATGCCGTCGTTGGCACTCACCTCATTGATACGTACAGGCGTAATAAACTGTCTTGTCATCTCTGACTGGTCGAGTGGCACGAATGTAGCAGTGAGGCTGACGGTGGCATCTGTGGGCAAGTCGATAATGGGGTCGGTCAAGGCCGGATTGTCATTGTCGGCACCCGCCGTTGTCAGCAGTTCGCAGTCCCAGAACATGTCTGACGATGTGCCGCTTATGTTGTGTACCTCGACGGCAATGATGTTGGTGCCGCTCTTGAAGAGCGAGGACTGCAAGTTGAGCGTTCCTTTCTGCGGGTCGTCGCCAGCGTAGGTAGTAGTGTAGGTGTTGAAACCGATGTTGCCCGGCGGCATGTTCACACGGCCGGCTTCCTGTCCGTTGACGTAGATAACGAAGCCATCGTCGACCTGATAGTTAAGCTGGAATACGTCATCGGCAGCGGGCGTACCGTCAATCTGCAGGTTCTTGCGGAAGTAGGCGGTAGGGTATTTGTTGTTGGCGTCTGAGCCATAGCTGATAGTGGTTGCCACTGCCATCTTGTAGCCTAATGGAGCCTTTCCAGTAGCCCATGTGGCATCATTAAAGCCTACTGACTGCCAGCCTGTTGCAGTCTGCCCTTTGTCATAGTACTTCCATTGGTCGCCAATGGCGATAAGCTTGTTGGTGGGGGCAGTAGTGCTGCTTGATGCTTTCCAGCCGGCAAAGCGGTATCCGGCTGGAGCCTTGGCCTCAAGGCGAACGGGCTGGAAGAGGTAGCCCTTGAAGTCGGCATAAGGCACGTCGATGCCGTTCAGCAGGATGTGCGCTCCCGGAGTGTCGGTACTGAGGTTGACCTTCTGCGGCGTAACGTTGCCAAGCTTCAGGTATTTGCAGTTTTTCATGAGATCGGCCATTGTCTTCGAACGACCATTCAGTCTGTCATTGATGGTGGCAGCAGCGCGGTTGGGCTCGGTGCCGTCGTTGATGCCCAGCTGTCGCATGAGCTGGCACATAGGCTGCACCTTTTCCAACAGTTCATCAATAATGGCTGAGGCGCGGTCAGGCTCAAAAACGCTGCCACCCATCAGACAGAAAGTGTCAATGAATTTGCGGCGGTACTCGTTGTGTCCCAGGAGGTTGAGCAGCAGTTGGACAATGTCCTTGTTCAATTTGCCTTCGCTGGCGCAGCTCGCAAAGTAGGTGAACAGATCGTCACCAGTGTTGGTATTGATTAGGTTGAAGGCGTAGTCGAGGTCAAAGCTGACAAAGCGGTAGCGGCCGTCCTTCTGACTGCGGTAGCCTTTGATGTTGTTGTTGGGCCAGTCGCGGTTGTCGAGGAACATCGTGGCAGCCATGTAGTTAGTGAACTCATCGATGTCGAGCAGTGTATTCAACTCGTCGTATGCTCCGTCGTCGTTGATGTTGCGACCCAGCTCGAAGATGCGGTTAATGACGTCTGAGTTGCCGTTTTTCATGACCAGGTTCTCGAAGGCATCGAGCTCCTCGTCGTCGTAGCCCCAGTTTGCGTAGGCGAATTTGTCGTTATTAGGCTCGCGCAAGTTGAGCACGCCGCGCAATTGCCCGTTCACATATTCTATAACGGGCACGTACGACTGTACATCAATATCCATCCCCGAACGCTGGATGATAGTCTCCAGGGCAGGGTCCAGAAAGCGGGCGTTGTGGGTCCAAATGTCGTTGCCGCCATTGCGTACAAGCAGTGTCTTGTTACGAATGTAGGGCTTTTGTGGGAAGAAGGTGTAGTCGAGCTTATTCTGTCCGTCGAACACCTTGTTGGACTTCAGCTTAAACGAACGGAAACGCTGTGAGCGCGTCCAGCCGCCCGACACCTCGATGTTGACATCCTGGTTGAAGAGCATCTCGCCGTTGGGGCTTATGTATGAGAAGTTCACGGGGCGGTCCCAAGGCTGGTTGTAGTTTCGTGGGCTGTCTTGTCCGTTGCCCGGAATGCCGTTAGTGCCGTCACAGTCGATGCCAATCTTGGGGTCGGTAAAATACTTTTTATCGCCGACGATGGAGACAATGGGCAGCGTGTACTGGTTGCTGGTTTGTATGTAGCTACGTGTGACCGGCACACTGGGCAGGTAACCGTCCTTGAACAGGCGCACAGTGAGGTTGGTTGTGCTCGTGAGGTTGAAAAGCCCGTCCTTACTCTTCTTGATGCTTACATAGGAAGTACCCTCGTCTTTATACGACTCCCACACGATGTCGTCGAAGTAGAAGTTGTTTGCCTCAGCTTTTTCGTTCAAGTGGAAAGCAATGGTCTGCATAGCCCCGTCACCGGCCTGTTCGGGAGTGATGGTACCTTCGTATTCAATTGTGCGCCATTGAGTGGTGACATCATAGCCCCCGTCGAGCATTTGCCAGTGAATATAGTTGCTCGGAGTCCGTTGTGTCTGTGGAGTAATATGGGAAGGCTTGTCGGCTCTAACTTTCATGCTGAAATGATATCTGTCGCCAGAGGCCCAGATGTGATCGGGCGTATAGACGAAGAACTGTGAGTCCCATTCATGCTGTGGGCTGTCAATGGAATGAACCATAATGCCGCGTGAACTGTTGTAGCCCACGCCGTCGACAATATGGGTGATCAGCTCTCCACCCTCATCGCCGCTCTTGCCTACAAGACAACTCACGTCGTCACCCTCACAGTTGCCGTTCTTCACCCAATTGGTCCAAGGCGTCGACGGCTCGTCACCGTCGTCGCTGTCAGTTTGCGGAGCCATAGGCAGACTGCCGTCTGTGGTGTACATCAGCGTGCAGCCCTCGGGAATGTCGACCTTGACGTTGATGGTGTTGCTAAAAAGCGTGCTGCCTTGGCTTACCGTGGGAGGGTCGAGCCGTTGCGAGGCAAAGGCAGCCGTCGCATTGGAGGCTTCCGGGGTGGGGTAGGCCGTCCATCCCCATTGGTCGCCGCCGTCGGTGGTGCGGGCGTAGGCTGTGTGACTGATAGCGATGGGGTAACTCTGGCTGGCAATCAGCGTACCATCGGTGTCGCTCAGGTAGATGAAGCCGCCGTCGCAGTCGAGCTTGAAGGGCGCCTGATTGCTGCGGCTGTCGTTGGATCCAAGCCAGACGACCTTGAAGCCCTTGGCTGGTACACTGCCTACGCTGGCAGGTATTTGCCAAAGCTTCAGGTTCTCGATGTCGTTACTCAGATACATACCCCCGAGACTGACATCCTCGTCGCCAGGGTTATAGAGTTCTATCCAACTGTCGAAGTTGGTTGCCGGGCTCATGACTTCGCCCACGTTGGCAGCCATCAGCTCGTTGAAATACAGAACTACCGATAATAGCGCTGATAGCATTTATTTCCTTCCTTAATGATGTAAACGCCCTTCACGGGTGACTTGACCTTGCGGCCGTTCATGTCGTAGTATTCTATGGTTGATGATTTGTCAGAGGCGATGGCGGTAACGGGCGTTGCGTCTTCGGTGTCGGCCAGCGTGAAGTTACGGCTGCCGCCTTTGAAACTGATGGTGCCGTCGGCCTTGATGGCCTTTCCGGCGTAGCCGCTGAAGTTGAGCTTGCCGGCATCCTGATAGAAGTTGCCGCTGTTCTCGTCCTCGTGTTCGGTGGTGGCTCCCGTTGTGGCGGCTTCATCGTCAACCTCCACTTGTATGCCGTCGTCGCCGGCAGCGGTAATGTTGACCGTACCGCTCTCCATGTAGAAGTATTCCTTACAATGGATGCCGTCCTTCACGGCACCGCTGATGTTGATGGTCGTATTCTTCAACTGGATATACTCCTTGCTATAGATGGCGTGGCGCGAGTTGCCTGTGACGTTGAGCGTGCCCTTGCTGCGGAACTCGGTGTGGCCCTTGATGTGGAGACAGCCGTTGTAGTTGTCATTCTTACCGTCGCTGAGGGTGTTGACGGTGCCCTCGTTCACCTTTACCTTGATGCGCTTGCCGTTCTGAATGTTGATGGCAGGTCCCGAGGGGTTGTTGAGTGTCAGGCCGTTCAGCTCGACGGTAGCCTTGTACGACCCTTCAAGGTAGAACTCGCCGTCGGTCGAACTGCCACTCAGAATGTAGGATATTTCGCCGATGGCATCGCTGACGCTGGCACTCTGCACGAGCTTGACGTGCGAAGAACCATTTGATTTGTCGGTGATGTAGCTACTGATGTTGGCAGCTACGCTTACGGTGGCCGTTGTTCCGTTGAATACAATCTCAACGGTGTTGCTGGCGGGGGCAGCCTGTGCGGCGGTCATGGCGGTCAGCAGGCAGATGCAGGCAGTCAGTATTTTTTTCATTTGGTGCTTTATAGTTGTTATGACAAAATAAACGGGGCATATCCGTTCAACGAATGCCCCGTTTATTTCAGTGAACTCGTTTCACTACTTTAGTCTTTGCTTGTCGCTCCTTCACTTCTTACAGTCCCAGAGCCTTCTTGGTCTTGTCGGCAGCAGCGTCAACAGCATCGCTGGCAGCTTCTTTGGCAGCGTCCTTAGCAGCGTTGGCAGCGTTCGAGGCAGCGTCCTTGGCAGCGTCAACAGCGTCGGAGGCAGCGTCCTTGGCGGCGTCAACAGCGTTACCAGCAGCGTCGACAGCGTCGGCAGCGGCACCCTCAACAGCCTCACCGGCAGCATCGAGTGTGCTCATCAGGCCACTGACAATCGACTCGGCAGGAGCCTCGGTCAGGGCGCTCATGGCAGCCGAAATGGCAGCATTCTCACCGGCGAAAGCCTTGATCTTCTCAGCATTCTCCTTCAGGAAGTCCTGAACCTTCTGCACATACTGCTTGGCGGCTTCAGGGTTGGCCTTCAGAATCTCAGAAATCTTAGCCTTGACGGTTTCCAGAACCTGCTCGAGCTTGCCGGCGTCCTTAGCCTCAATCTGCTCGGTCAGCTGGGCAGCAGCGTCGGTGAAGGCAGCCTCCACGTCAACGGCCTGTACAGAGTCCTCAACTACCTCGGCAGCAGGCTGCTGAGTCTTGTTTCCACACGAAGTGAAGCAGACAGCCATAGCGGCCATCATCACGAACATAATTTTCTTCATAATTGCTTTCTCTTTTAAATTTGATAAATAGTTAACTATAAAACTTGCTCTCTCTTGATTTACGTCGGCAAATTTAGTCTTTTTTCAGCTAAGTTGGTTATTTCTTTTGTGCTTTTTAACTTTTTTCTTACTTTTGCACCCGTTTTCAAGGATTTTTATAGATTAAAGTTAAGATGACATCGTTTGAGTTTAAGCCGCAACTGTTAGAGACACTTAAGAGCTACAACAAGAAACAATTCTCGACCGACCTCCTGGCCGGTATTATCGTGGGCATCGTAGCCCTCCCTCTGGCCATAGCCTTCGGCATCGCCTCGGGCGTTACGCCCGAGAAGGGCATCATCACCGCCATCGTGGCCGGTCTGCTCGTCTCCGTGCTCGGAGGCTCGAAGGTGCAGATTGGCGGTCCTACGGGCGCGTTCATTATTATTATATATGGCATTATCCAGCAGTATGGCTTCGAGGGGCTGACCATTGCCACGCTCATGGCCGGCGTGTTTCTCATCATGTTCGGCGTGCTCCATCTGGGTACCATCATCAAGTACATACCTTACCCCATCGTCGTGGGCTTTACCTCGGGTATCGCCCTGACCATCTTTACCACGCAGATCAAGGACCTGCTGGGCCTGACGATGGCCAGCGTGCCCAGCGACTTTATTGAGAAGTGGATAGCCTACGTCGGCTCCTTCGGCACCATCGACCCGTGGAGCGCCGCCGTGGGCATCGGCTCCGTGGTGCTCATCGCCCTGTGGCCGAAGCTCACCAGCTTATCACTCTTCACTTCTCACTTATCATTTCTTAAAAAGCTGCCCGGCTCGCTGATTGCCATCATCGTCATGACCATTGCCGCCCTGCTGCTGAAGCAGTATGCCGGCGTCACCACCATCGAGACCATCGGCGACCGCTTCTCCATCTCCAACGTGCTACCCGAGGCCCAGGTGCCCGAGCTGTCGTGGGATGTTATCAAAGGACTGGTGTCGCCCGCCATTACCATTGCCATCCTTGGCGCCATCGAATCGTTGCTATCTGCCACGGTGGCCGATGGTGTGATTGGCGACCGCCATTCCTCTAATACCGAGCTGATTGCTCAGGGCGTGGCCAACCTAGCCTCGCCGCTCTTCGGCGGCATACCAGCCACCGGAGCCATCGCCCGCACCATGACCAACATCAACAATGGCGGCCGCACGCCCGTGGCCGGCATCGTCCACGCCGCCGTCCTGCTGCTCATCTTCCTTTTCCTTATGCCTCTGGCGCAGTACATCCCGATGGCCTGTCTGGCCGGTGTGCTCGTCATCGTGAGCTACGGCATGAGTGGCTGGCGCTCGTTTACCTCGATTATGAAGAACCCCAAGAGCGACGTCATCGTACTCTGGGTAACGTTCCTGCTGACCGTCATCTTCGACCTGACGGTGGCCATCGAGGTGGGGCTCATCTGCGCCTGTCTGCTCTTCATGCGCCGCATGGCCGAGACCACCGATGTCAAGGTTATCAGCGACGAGATTAACCCCGCCGAGGAGGACAGCGACTTCCAGCTCGGCAACCTCGAGCACTTGATCATCCCCGATGGCGTCGAGGTCTACGAGATCAACGGTCCCTACTTCTTCGGTGCCGGCAACAAGTTCGAGGAAATCATGGGCGCCTTAGGCCGTGGCGGTCGTCCCAAGGTGCGCATCATCCGTATGCGAAAGGTGCCTTTCGTCGACTCCACGGGTATCCATAACCTGACGAACCTCTGCCTGATGTCTCAAAAGGAGGGCATCCAGGTGGTGCTGTCGGGCGTTAACGAGCGGGTGCAGGCCGTCCTCCACAAGTCGAAGTTCGACGACCTGGTGGGCAGCGAGAATATCTGCAGCCACATCAACATCGCCCTCGACCGCGCCCGCCAGTTGCTGTAAGGAGCGCCCTCTTCCCCCAAAGGACCGCCTTTCCCATTGTTCCCACGGCCTGGGACATTTGTTCCACGGCTTGGAACAAACGTTCCAAGCCGTGGGAACACTCTTTACCCGCCACCTTTCGCCCCTTTACCCGCCGGGTAACGCCTCTCTACCCGCCGGGTAGTTTGTAACACGATTGTAACATCGCTGTAATGCCGTCGTAATAAGAAGTCGATACCTTTGCACCTGAATTACAGAGTATTCAGGTAAATGGAATTGATTATCAACATTTTCTCGCTGGTTGGCTCGCTGGCCTTGTTCCTATTCGGAATGAAGACAATGTCGGAGGGCCTTGAAAAGTTTGCCGGCGACCGTCTGCGCAGCATCTTGGCTGCCATGACAAAGAATCGCGTGATGGGCGTGCTGACGGGCGTGCTCATCACGGCCCTCATCCAGTCGTCGAGTGCCACCACGGTGATGGTGGTCAGTTTCGTGAATGCCGGACTGATGACGCTCGCACAGTCCATCGGCGTCATCATGGGTGCCAACATCGGTACGACGGTGACGGCGTGGATCATCTCTGCCGTGGGGTTCAAGGTGAACATCGCCGCCTTTGCCATTCCCCTGCTGGCCATTGGCATGCCCCTGATTTTCAGTGGTAAAGGCAACCGTAAGAGCATCGGTGAATTCATCTTCGGCTTCTCGTTCCTCTTCATGGGACTGTCGTTCCTGCAGGAGGCAGCCACGGCCATGAACATCGGCGACATGGTGGCTGGAATGCTGGCCCATGTGCCGCAGGACTCGTTCCTCACCATCATCCTCTTTGTCATCGTCGGTGCCCTGGTCACGATGGTTGTGCAGGCTTCGGCCGCTACGATGGCCATTACGCTGATGCTCTTCGGCATGAACATCCCCGGCTTCGGCTTTGAGCAGGCAGCGGCATTGGCCATGGGTCAGAACATCGGTACGACCATCACGGCCTTCATGGCCTCGCTCACCGCCAACACGCAGGCACGGCGCGCCGCCCTGGCCCACATGTTCTTCAACGTGTTCGGCGTAGTGGTTTTCCTCATCGTGTTCTATCCGGCCTGCAATGCCGTCAGCTGGTTTGTCGACAGCGTGATGGGCGGCGGCAACGACCTCTTCAAGCTCTCAGCCTTCCACACCGCCTTCAATATCATCAACACGCTGCTGCTCATTGGTTTCGTGAAGCAGATAGAGATGCTGGTGTGCAAGGCGCTGCCGATGAAGGCCCAGGACGAAGACTACCGCCTGAAGTTCATCAGCGGCGGTCTGCTCTCTACAGCCGAGCTCAGCATCATGGAGGCCCAGAAGGAGATTCACCACTTTGCCGAGCGCTGCCTGCGTATGTTCGGCTTCGTGCCCCAGCTGATGAAGACCGAGGACGAGATGGAGTTCAACAAGCTCTTTTCGCGGATTGGGAAATACGAAAACATCACCGACTCGATGGAGATGGAGATTGCCGCCTATCTGAACAAGGTCAGCGAGGGCCGTCTGTCGGATGCTTCGAAGGCTCAGATTCAGAAGATGCTGCGCCAGATTACGGAGCTGGAGTCTATCGGCGACTCGGTCTATAACCTCGGCCGCACGCTCAACCGTCACCGTATGCATTGTCAGGATGCGTTCACCCCAGAGCAGACGCAGCACATGCAGACGATGCTCGAGCTCGTGGACGGCGCTCTGGCTGAGATGATGAAGCGCATAGACCAGCCCGTCACGGTGAAGGGCAACATCACGGCATCTGTCAACATCGAGCACGAAATCAACAACTACCGCAAGCAGCTGCGCAACCAGAACCTGCACGACGTGAATGCCGGTCTCTACAGCTATCAGCTCGGCGTGTTCTACGTTGATTTCATCTCAGAGTGTGAGCACCTGGCCGACTACGTGATGAACGTCGTGCAGGCCGGCAAGGGGCTGAACAACGACTTCGGCGACAACCCTCGCAACGGTCAGGGTTAGTGCCAGCCGACGAGTCCTGCATAGATAAGTGTAAGGAACGCCACGAGGATGATAAATCTCACCCAATTAATAACAGTAACGACTCTTTTGGCTTTCTCCTGTTCCATAAATCACATGATTATTTTACCGCTACAAAAGTAGTCATTGGATATTACAAAGGCATTTCAGGCGTGTAAAAGAATGGTTACAGCCGGTTGCTTTAACAGCATTGTAACATGGCTGTAATAGCAGTGTAACAATGCCTGTACAAGCCCTCCCCAAGGGAGGGATGTTTAGAATCGGGCGAGGGTGAAGCGGATGGTGAGGCCTCCGTCGGGAGTGGAGAGTGCAGTGGCCTGCCCACCGTGGGCGGCCACTGCATTCTTGACGATGGCAAGGCCGAGGCCGGTGCCGCCGAGTTTGCGGCTGCGCCCCTTGTCGATGCGGTAGAAGCGTTCGAAGATGTGCTCCAGATGCTGAGGCTCTACGCCCGGGCCGTTGTCGCTGACGGTGAACTCATAGAAATGGCGGCCTTCTACCTCAGTTTCCCTGCAGACGATGTCGAGCCGGGTAGCTCCGTTGGCGTAGGCAATGGCATTGTCGATGAGGTTGCGGAAGATGCTGTACAGCAGGCTCTGGTCGCCCAGCACCTCCACGTGCTGCGGCAATTGCAGTATTGGCGTGATGCCCTTGTCCTGCAGTTGCAGGGCAGTGTCGTCGATGACATTCCTGATGACCTGCAACACATCGACAGGGCGGTACTCCCGTCGCGACCTGGTGCGGTTGTCGTCCATCTCGTCGAGCTTCGTCAGTGCACTCATGTCGAGCAGCAGCTTGTTCATGCGCTCACTCTGGGCATAGCATCGCTCCAGGAAGTGCTTCCTCTTGTCCTCGGGCATGTCGGGGTTGTCGAGTATGCTCTCTAAGTAGCCGTGAATGCTGGCGGCGGGAGTCTTCAGCTCGTGGGCGGCGTTCTGCGTGAGCTGGCGCTTGATGCGCACCTTCTCTTCCTCTGAGTGGCGCAGTTTCCAGTAGAGCGTGATGATGGTGTGGCTGATGTCGCCCAGCTCATCATCGGGCAGGCGCTGCTCCTGTTCACGGTCCAGTTCCTCGCCCCTTTCGGCCCTTGCGGCAAACTCACGCAGATAGCCGATGTGGCGGCTGATGCGGCGGGTGACGTAGTAGAGCACCACGCCCAAGAGCAAGGTCAGAGCGACGGCATAATAAATATAGGTGCTGTCGGCCTGCAGCGAGCGCGTCAACTCGGCAGAATAGGGAACGGCCGTGCGCACGATGATGTCGCCAAAGCGCGTGGCGGAATAGAAGTAGGTCTCGTGGGTGGATTGCGACAGGCGCTTGATGTCGTAGCCGTTGCCGTCGCGCAATGCCTGTTGGATTTCCGTTCGTTGAAGATGGTTGCCCAAAGAGTCCACATGGGCATCGTAGCTGTCAAGGAGTACTCGCCCGTTCTTGTCGATGACCGACACGCGAAGCCCCTCCATGCTGTGCCGCTCCACATAGTCGCGAAACAGGCGGGCATTGGTCAGACTGTCCTCGCCGAGCGTCTGCACCATCTCGTAGTTATACATCTGGAGCCGCGAGTGCAAGATGTCAATCTTGTACTCCTTCTCGCGCTGGTACTGATACACGCTGAAGCAGACGGCGAAGAGCAGGAACACGCCGCCGATGCTGAGCAGCAGGTTGCGCTGGAACGACTTACTTCTCAAAGCAGTAGCCATAGCCTACGCGTGTTTTAATGTGTTTGCCGTAGTGCCCTATCTTCTTGCGCAGACGGGTGATGTTCACATCCACCGTGCGGTCGAGCACCATTACGTCGTGGGGCCAGCAATGCTTCAGCAGGTCCTCGCGCGAATAGACTCTGTCAGGGTGCTGGAGAAAGAACGACAGCAGCTCGAACTCCTGTTTGGTGCATACCAGCGGCTGGCCGTCCAGAGTAACGGTTTTGGTGTTCAGGTCGAGCACAATGCCCTCATAGCTGATCCGGGCCTCGGCGGGCTCCGAGTTATAGGGAGAGTGAGGTGCTGAACGTCTGATGACCGCCCTTACTCTTGCCTTCACCTCTTTCATGCTCAGCGGCTTAGCTATATAGTCGTCAGCCCCGATGTTCAGTCCTTTCACCAGATTGTCCTCACCTTCCAGTGCCGTGATAAAGATAATCGGGATCTGGGCCGTGGCCGGATTCTTCTTCATTCTCCGGGCCATCTGGAATCCAGACATTTCGCCCATCATCACATCCAGCAGAACCAGCGCAAAGTCCTGCAGCGGCAGCTCCAGCGCTTCCTCTGCCGAGTTGGCCGTCGCCACCTCAAACCCTTCAGTCTCAAGGTTGTATTGCAGTATCTCACAGATGTCCTGCTCGTCGTCTACAACAAGTATTTTCATAAGCCTTCGCCATTTCCTGCGGCAAAGATACTGCTTTTTCCCGAGAACGAAGAATGATTCGTGTTACAATGTTATTACACGTGAAGGCAATAGGATAGGCGATGCACTATTCGGCTGCGGAATTGAACGAAAGGACTACCTCCATCAGGCGCTTGGCCAGTTCGTCGGCCTGCTCCATGGTCTGAGCCTCGCTGTAGACGCGGATGATGGGCTCGGTGTTCGACTTGCGCAGGTGTACCCAGCGGTCGGGGAAGTCGATCTTTACGCCGTCGATATCGTTGACGGTGGCCGACGGGTCGCCCTGGAACATCTCCTTGACGCGGACGAGGATGGCGTCGACATCAGTCTCAGGGGTAAGGTCGATGCGGTTCTTGGCAATCTGGTAGTCGGGGAATGTGCGGCGCAGCTCGCTGGCGGTGCAGCCCTTCTGGGCGAGACTCGAAAGGAAGAGGACGATGCCCACGAGGGCATCGCGGCCGTAGTGGCTCTCAGGGTAGATGACTCCACCGTTGCCTTCGCCGCCAATGACGGCTCCCACCTCCTTCATTTTCGTAGTGACGTTCACCTCGCCGACGGCTGCTGCAGTGTAAGTGCCGCCGTGTCGCTCGGTGATGTCGCGCAGGGCGCGGGTGCTACTGAGGTTGGAGACTGTGTTGCCCGTTGTGTGTGTCAGCACGTAGTCGGCCACCGAGACCAGCGTGTACTCTTCGCCGAACATCGTGCCGTCCTCGCAGATAAAGGCCAGACGGTCAACGTCGGGGT
>CAMHHO010000031.1:0-30321 GCA_946184965.1 uncultured Prevotellaceae bacterium
CTGCCAATATAGAACTGCAGCATACCGCGCTGTTCGTTACCCTCGGCCGTATAACCGATGCGCAGTTCGTAGGTGCCCTCCGGCACTGGCGGCAGGCGCAGGGCAAAGTCGTAGTTACCCTTACAGTTGAACTCGTCGCCCTGATAGTTACTCCATCCGCTGTTCTGTCCTGAGAGGTAGTAGAGACGGGTGTCGTCGCCATTGTAGATGACGAGGTTCTCGAAGAAGCGCGGCGGTATGCGGATGTAACTGCCGCTGAGGTCGCCGTCGGTACCAGTCTTACCGCCATTGAGGGCATTGACCTCACTGTCGCTGATACGGCGGAAGGAGTTGGACATCATCTCGCCGAAGAAGCTGGCATCGTCCATGCGCAGGCGCTCGTTGAGTGCACCCTGAGGCACTTTCTTGTCGTAGATGAGCGGACTGTTAATCGGGTGGATGTAGCCGTTGGCGGCAGCAATCTGTCCGCTGATACCCTTCATCTCGATACCCTCATAGAGCACGGCGTGCATCGCTGGCGAACCCAATTCAGCCACCATGTCGGTAAGCGAGCTGTTGGCCGTCCAGCGGTTAATCATCAGCTTACCGCTGTTGCGGGTCACCTTGAGAAGCGTGTAGGGCAACATGGTTTCATAATACTCGACAAGCGTTACTTTCGATATCTGGTTGTGCGAGTTGACAATCTTATCGTAAGGCAGTTTGAACTTCAGGATGTGGTAGCGCAGGTACATGCTCAGCGTGTTCCACGGATCCAGATAGTCATCGTCGGTCTTAATCTGGATATGTTTGGTGCGGGCGTAGTCGTACCAGCCCGTCTCCTGATCAGCACAGTGGCCATAGACGCTGTCGGCATAGGCCTTCAGGTCCTCGATGTTATTGATGCCTTGGGCCGCCAGGGTCTCATCAGTCTCGGCAAAGATGGTGTAGCCCAGCTCACACTTCTCGGGCAGATAGAATCCGCGCCGGTTGTCGACGGGGTCGAAGTCGGTACGGCTCTGATCGGAGAGCGAGTCGACAAGTCCCGTCAACTGGAGTGCCTGACCGAAAATCTTGTATGTTTCGGGGCGGTTGGTGATTTCACCGGTGATGAGCATGTTGGAGCGGCGTATGACGCAGTCAATCTCGTGGAGCACGCCGTTCTCCAACTCATTATCCATACTGGTAATGGTAGAATGGCGACTGACAACCACCTCACCCGTTTCCGGGTCGATGCTGGTGTTGATGTCTCGGCCGAGCATTGTCTTGATAGTCATACCATTGCCCATATTGACGCCCATGACCTCGGTATTGAGGAGATGGAACAGGGCGATGTCAGTACAGAGCGAGTCGGTCAGTCCTTCAAGTCCGCGCTGGGTCATGCCGTTGTGGTCGAAGTTCTTGTTCACCGTGTCATCGTAGAGGCTGTCGATGTATTCGGCCACGGCCTCGTTGGTAGGCGCAAAGCAGGTATAGGTGCCGTATGCAGCCAGAATCTTGTCGTAGCCGATTCGCGAGAGGATGTAGTTGAACGAACTGAAGCGGTCGCTACGGTTCAAAAGGTAGTCCTCGATAGTCTCGCCGGTAAAGGTGTAGAGGTTCGACTCGTCGATATCCTCCTTACAGGAGGTCAGCGGCGAGAGGACTGCAGCAGCGCCGCAGAACAGCCAACAGGTGGCGAGGATATGGTGTTTTATGCTTTTGGTATTCATAGTTCTCTATTCTTTAATTCTTTGACGTAGACTTCTCCTGAATGAAGACCGGGTTCTGCCGCAGCAGCGTATTGACCTTGGTCTCACTCTCCTGAATGGGCCAGTAGAGGAATGGTTCGCTCTTCATCTTGTATGATACGGCATCGCCTTCACCGCCCGAGCCATACTTGCGGATGACCATACGGAGCATCGGCGCATAGAGTTCGGGCCAAGCCTCAGTATCAGCCAGGCACTGGCGGGAGTTGACGCCTTCCATGTGGCGGTAGCAGTAGCGCATGAGGTCGAACCAGCGTTTGCCCTCGAAGCACAGCTCACGTTCGCGCTCGGCGAGCACGAGAAGCTCCATCTCTTCCTTCGACTTGAAGTTCTCAAACTTCAGCGTGTCGGCAGCGTTCTTGAACATAGAGCGCTTGTTGACGGCCTGTACCAGGTTGAATGCCTTCTCGAGTGTCACGCGGTCACTGTCGTTGGCAGCTGTCTCTACCAGTGCCTCGGCCTGCATCAGCATGACGTCGGTCAGACGGTAGACAATCCAGTTCTGGCGGAACTCATCGTAGCTGCGCGAGGTGCTCTTGGCAGGACCAACCGTACTGGTCACGGCAACTACCGTCGACGAGGACTCCACCATCTTGCGAATGCTCATCTGCTGAGCCTCTTCGTTATTGGCATCATAGACATTGTTCCAGAAGCGATAGTCGTTCTTCGAAAGGTAGAGTTTCTGGGCCTCGACGGTGTTGGCGTTGGTTGCCACCGAGTTGAATATCGGCGAAGCCATCAGGATTGACGGGGCATTAGCAGAGTTGCTCGTCTTATAGTAGTAGTTCTCGAGTGCAGTGTTCGAGTTGTTGCGACCGTTGTACTGCCACTCTAGAATGCTCTCACGGGAGTTGCCGCCGTTGGGACTAAAAATGGAGGCCAGTGCCATATCGCCATCCTCCAGGTGATAGCGGTCCTCTTCCTTGCTGGTGATGTCTAACTCCTGGTAGAGCTTATAATAGGCATCCTTGGCATTGATGACGGAGTCGCTGAAGGCGATGGCTTGCTGATAGTCGGCCTGACTGTGGTTCATAGCGGCACGCCAAAGGTAGATGTCGGCCATCAGGGCGTGGACGGCATCGCGGGTCATGTAGCCCCAGTTGCGCCAGTCGTTGCGCCCGTAGGAGCCGGACTTCATGATATAGCCGCGAGCCTCTTCAAGGTCTTTGAGACATTTCTCTAGCACAACGTCGGGTGCGCTCTGTGGCAAGATCTCTACCTGACTGTCGTCCTCGTAAGAGTGTTCCGTCAAAGGTACGTCGCGGAAGGCACGCACCAGGTAGAAGTAGCACAGCGAACGCAGTGCCAGCATCTGAGCACGTACCACCTGATAGTCGCCCTCGGTGAATTCCGGGTCTTCGATCATCACCTCCGGGGCGTGGTTCAAGACAACGTTGCAGTTGTTGATGACCTTATAGAAGTTGCTCCAGTTGGCATACCTGTTGGTAGGCAGCAGGATGACAGCGCTGATGTTGTCGAGCGTGTTGTCGTTATAATCTTCCAGTTTCACCAGCTCGTCAGAACGGTATGCTCCCCACATGATGGCGCTTTCCTGGATGCTCTTGTCAATCATGCTCAGATAGCATCCGTCCACCATCTGGTCAACATCCGACTTCTTCTTCCAGAAGTCCTCGGCGACGATGCGGTCAGTCGGGTAGATGGTCAGGAAGTCGTTGCAGGCCGTGAGGGCTGCGGTGACACCGCAGCACAGCAGACACTTCGCAATATATTTCTTTATATTTCTCTTCATAATAATCATTGTTCAATGTTCAACGTTCAATGTCTTAGAATCCCACTTGAATGTTCAGCGTAACCGACTTGCTTCGCGGTGTCTGAGAGTTATCGTAGGCAATGCCCCATGAACCGGGAGAGTGCTCCGGGTCTGTGCCGCTGTACTTGCTCCAGCAGAACAGGTTCTGGCCGGAGATACTTGTCGTCAGACGATTCAGGCCGATAGATTTCAGCATCTTCTTCTTGAAATTATAAGAAAGCTGAATGTAGCTCATACGGACGAACGAGGCATCCTCGACGTAGCGGTCGCTGCCAAGCCAGTTGTAGCCCGTGTCGAACATAGCGCGCGGAATCTGAGTCACGTCGCCGTTCTTGCGCCAGCGCCAGTTCACGGCCGAGCTTTGGTTGTAGGCGTTGAACATCTCCTCGAGTCCCATCTTGGCCGAGTTCACAATCTTGATACCCTGACGGTAGCTGAAGCTGGTGCGGAGCGACCAACTGTCATACTGCAGGTTGAAGCCGAAACCGCCGTTGAGGTGGGGGTTGGAGTTACCAAGATAGACAATGTCGAGCGAGTTGATCTGTCCGTCATTGTTCACATCCTCATAGATGGCATCACCACCCTGGAACTTGTAGGTCGAGGTGCCGTCGTCGAAGTTATAGACCTGGCGGATGGGTTCACCCTTGGAGTCCATCATGACGCGTCCCTCGTTGTCGATGGCGATAGGAGCGGTCTTACCCTTGGCCAGGAATTCGTTGTTGATATAGTTCTTCAATTGGTCGCCCGTCCAGCCATTGCTCTCCTTCATATTGAGCAGGTACTCGTAGGTGTACTGGTAGACGCCCTTGTAGCGGAGTCCATAGATGGAGCCGAGCGGGTTACCCTTCTGGATGCGGTTCAGATACTGTCCGCGCTTGCTGGGATCCCATTCGCCGTTGATGCTCTCGAGCACGCTCTCGTCCATCTCGACTATTTCGTTGAAGTTCTGCGAGATGTTGAAGTTAGCACTCAGCGAGAACTTTCCTACATGGATAATTCTATTGGCCGAGACGTTCAGTTCCCATCCCTTGTTGGTCATCTCTCCGACATTTGCCCACGACAGCGATGTGAAACCTGAGGTCGACGGAATGCGAACGCCTGACATCAGCAGGTCCTTCGTACGTTTGAAGTAGTAGTTGAAGTCACCAGTCAGCTTACCATCCAAGAAGCCGAAGTCGCCACCGAGGTTCAACTGCGAGGTGCGCTCCCACTTCAGGTTGTTCAACTGCAGACCGTCTAAGTAGGTCACGCTGTGCTTGTCGGCGACGCTACCGTAGATACCCGACGTGTTGTACTTGGCATACTGCAGGTACTGCGAGCCGGGCTGGCGACCTACGATACCGAACGATGCACGGAAGGCCAGCATCGAGAGCATCGGCTTCAGTTTCTGCATAAACGGCTCATCGGAGATAATCCACTTGGTTGACAAGCCGGGGAACCAGCCCCACTTCTTCGAATCACCAAACTTCGTGGTACCGTCGGCACGGAGCGACGGGTCCAATACGTAGCGGCCTTTATAAGCAAAGTGGCCAGTGTAGATCATCGACATCGAGCGCCACTGTCCGTTGCCGGTACTCATGTCCTCGACGTTGGTATCGACGGTGGGCGAAGTCGTGCCATTGGGGGCGTTACGGTTCACCACGCGCTGGTTGTTGTCGTTGCCGCTGGTCAGCTCCCACTTGCCGAGCATCTGGATCTTGATGTCCTCGTTGTTGAAGTGGGGGACGAAGGTCAGCTGGTGGCGGGTTGTAAAGGCCAGCGAGTTGTAGTCAGATACCTCCGAACGGTTATATTTGCCGTCCTCCCAGCCTTGGGTAGACAGCGAGCCGGGCCAGTACTTAGGTTCACTCTTCGAGAAGATGTCCATGTAGACCAGTCCGACGTAGTTCAGCTGGGTGGCCGATTCATCCTTGCTCATCAGATAGTAGTCGAGACGGAACTCAGGCGAGATACGGTAGGTCTTCTCGTTGCGCCAGGCCTGTTCGGCTATGGCGACGGGGTTACCCAAGCTGCGGATGGCCGACAACTGTCTCGACGAGGTTCCTGCTACCGACGAGCCTGCATCGTTCGAAGCACCTTCGGGCAGCATGATATAGAATTCATTGGTATCGTGGCCGTTGGCATCCTGACGATAGACAGCCATGTTAGGCGACAGTTGCTGAGCACGACCCAGGATGTTGTCATCGAAGTTACGCAGGTTGGCCGTATAGGTCAGCGGGAAAGTGGTGCGGAACGTAATGCGGTCCGACACGAAGTAGTCGAGTGCCAGCTTCGTGGAGAAACGGTCGAGCTTCTGCTTGATAATGGTACCCGTCTGGTGGTCATAACCGGCCGAGACGCGGAAGTTGGCCTTCTCACCACCACCGGTAAGCGTCAGGTAGTGGTACTGGCTCCAACCGGTCTGCTGTACCTCTTTCACCCAATCGGTGTTGTTGTTCCAGTTCTCGAACTCAGCCCACGAGCGATTGTAGTTGATCTCGTTGATGTTGGTCGTTGCCGTGGCGCTCTGGGCGGGGTTGTAGTACATCTCCTTCAGCATCATGGTGTAGTCGTCACCGTTCAGCAGGTTGTAGCCCTTGGGCTGCCATGAGGCCTGCACACGCAGCGAGTAGTCCACGCGGGTAGCACCGCGGGCACCACGCTTAGTGCGGATCTGAATGACACCATTGGCACCGCGCGAGCCCCAGACAGCGGTAGCGGCGGCATCCTTCAGTACTTGGATGTCCTCGATATCGGAGGGGTTCACCGACAGCAGCGAGGCGTAGGTCTCCTCGTTAGCATTCTGGAAGTCAAAGTTCTCGTCGGGGTTGTCGAAGATGTTGCCGTCGACGACGATGAGCGGTTCGGCCGAGCCGTTGATACTGGTCACACCGCGCAGACGCATGGTCGTACCGGCACCGAGGTTACCGGAGTTGGCCACGATGTCGAGACCGGCAATCTGTCCCTGCAGGGCTTCGTCGGCCGTTGTGAAGGCCAGACCTTCCACCTCTTTCATGTTGAATGTCTGGGCGGCCACCGACACCTCACGCTCGGGGATGGCCAGACCACCCTGGTTGAACTTACGCTTGGCAGTGACGGTCACCTCCTTAATCTGAGTGGCGTCCTGCAACTTGATGTCAAAGCGGGTACGTGTGCCGATGGGCAGTATCTGCGTCTTGTAGCCCACATATGAAATCTTCAGTTTGTTCTTCGTATTCTTGACGGCCATCGAGAAGTTACCGTTCAGGTCGGTCTGTGCAAACGAGATGTTACGGTTGTTGCCGTCCACCTCGACGACGTTACACATCATCACCGGACCGAAGGAGTCACTGATGGTACCCGAGATACGGGCTTCCTGCGCAACGGCCCTGACTGAGAGCAATTGACAACTGACAATTACCAGTCCCAATATTCTGTATAGTCTTTTGCTAATCATAATTCTCAATTATCAATTATCAATTACCAATTCATTATCGTATCTCTTATATAAATAGGTATCGAACTGCCTGCGGTATTCCTGGAGCCGCTGACGTGCACCGGCACCCGTCCAGAGAGCATCATAACGCTCGGTGTCCTTGTGGATGCAGAACGGCGAGCTAACCTGGTGGACGACGGCAAACGACGACGTCGAGATGGTGTGATTGCGGCTGTTGATGACAAAGTCGCGGGCCATCTGGTTGACCATCTTTGAGCCGTTGGTAGCCTCGATTGTGACCTCATGTCCGCGCTTGTCCTTCACATTGAGGAGTCCGGAGCCGCCCGTGACGGTCAGCTTCTCACGGATACCCAGCGTGTCAGAGCAGGCCGTGGGATAGACTCCCTCATCGATGGTGTTGTCGGCATAGATGGAGTTGTCCTGGAAGTGGTAGCGTATGAAGGCATTGATTTCCTCAACCATGGCCAGGGCCTTGTCACGGGCAGCCTGAACCTCAGCGCTGATGTTGCCACCGGCCTTCTCGCGGTCGAGCTGTTCGTTATACTGGTCGTAAATTACCTTGATGTCGCTCCAGCGGGGCAGTCCACGTTCGTAGGCTTTCCGCATGGCCTCGTTATCAGGGGCATAGACAGTGTAGTTATATGAATTGAAGTAGTTCACGTTGTCAGTCAGTCCACCCTTGGCGGCGAAGGTATGGTAAGCCTCCATGCGCTTCTTCTTCGTGACAGGGTTCACCTCCACCAGCTTGTCGCTGGCAAACTCCATGATAGCATCCATGTCGAAGTCGGTACAGAGGTCAAGGAACTCAGTGAACTGTGAGTCGCTCTGCAGGACGTCAAGCACCGAACGATGCGGACCTTCTATCACGTGGTCGATGGCATAGGCCGTACCGTTTTGCTGGTTGTAGACTTGCGTTACCTGTGAGACAGGCACATTGTTGTCTATCTGTGCGCCGCTCATGACCTTGTCGCCACCAAAAAGGATGGCACCGCCGTGCTTCGTCTTGTAGTACTTGTTTCCACCCAGCGTCTCGCCGTCCTTCAGCACGATGGTGTGGTAGTTCAGCATGTCGATGAACTGCGTGCGGAACTGGTCGGTGGTCACGCGGCCGATAGAGTCGGTCGGGTCTGTGCCAACAATACCCGTCTCCTTGTCGTACTTCCAGGCCGAGCAGAATACGTATGGAGACTTCTTCTGATAATAGAACTTCAGTGCCCTCGGCTGATCGGAGTTCAGATAGGCAGGGTCAATGTAATAGCGCTCAAAAGCATCGTCTGTCGGGATGAAGAAGGCGTAGTTAGCGCTCATGGCCAACAGGTAGGCAAAGTAGTTGACGTTCAGGGCCAGCGGCTTTCTGCCTCCCTTACCGTCGTTGACGGCCTCATTCATGATGCGCATGTTGCTGCTCAGCGTTACCGGTGCCGAGACGGCAATCAGCGACGGGGGAGCGAACATACGGTTCAGCATGTAGGCCACGCCGTTGTTGGCTATCTTGACATCGTATGAACCGTTGCTGTTGACATTGAGCACTTCGAGCGACAGTCCCATGGGGTCGTTAGCCTCATCCATGACACGTCCAAACTTCGACGGAACGGTGCCCACGAACGAGTTCTTCATCAGGTTACCCACGAGCTGTTGCACGTTCTGCAGAGGTATGGAGTCGATGTTCTCCTCCAGGTTCTCGGCGGTATTGGGCTTCTTACCGAAAGCGTTGATAAGGAACTCACCGCCACCGCCCGGCAGGAAGTACTCCCTCAGGGCTTTGTCGGTAGGCACGAACATGGCAGCGATGTCCTTATAGGCATTCTCGCCGACCGAGCCGTTGTTATAGTTGTTCCATCCTGGATCGTAGGGCAGCACATACTGGGCGTTGGTCTGATTGGGATCCACCGTCAGTGTTCCTCCCTGCGAGCGCTGGCTCATGTAGCGCTTCTGGAAGATGGAATCAATCTGCGGCAGGTTGTTCACGATGGCGTAGTCGTTGTAGTTCTTCGTCGTCGCAGCATCGTAATACGGTGCACTGAAGCGGTCGAGCATACGGCTGAAGAGGTTGCTCTCGCCATTGTTACGGATGACTTCAGCCAGGTTGCCCGGCGGCACCAGCACATCCTCCATCTGGTGGATATAACCGTTCTTACAGGTCACGTCGGCACAGATAATCTTGTTGCGGAAGATGTAGGCCGACTTCTCCTCGACGTTGTAGGGCGTACCCGTCACAACCTCAAAGTCGCTGTTCTCGCCGCGCGTCTTGATGTTGTTGTTCGTCATCTGCTCCTCGGTGAAGTGCACCATCATCGGGCGTGTGGCATCCATCACCATGTAGATGCCCCGGTCGTAGTACTTCTCCCAGTAGGGGTTGTTCACGGGCATGTCCTTCCGACCTCTCAGATGGGTAATCGTGTCGATGACGTTGGCACCCGTCGTGTGCTTCATAGCCTGGCCTGGCGTCACGGCGGTAGAACCGTCAGGCACGTTCGAGAGCATCTCAACCAGCAGGGCATTGTCGAGCATCGAGGAGTAGAGCAGCTGGCGCTTCATAGCGTCGGTCAGCTGGCCGTAGTTCTTCACGCCCCACGGGTTGTTGGCGTAGAAGCGGTCAAAGGCCTCATCGTTGGCTGGGAACACGGTCTTCGAGCCTGTCTTCGACAGGGTCTCGGCGTAGCCCAGGTCATCAATCAGCCGCAGGTAGTTGTTGAAGGTACCCTTCAGCACGTTACCGTTCTCGCCTTGCAGGTTCTCAGGGTTCTTCATGGCATCATAGATACTGCCACCCAACCATGACGGGTAGTTGCCTTCGTCGTCCAGGTCGTAGTCATCCTTACATGCCGTGAACCCACCACAAATTGCGGCCAGGCACAGTCCCATATAGACGTTCCTGGCTTTCTCAATCAAGCGGTAATTCATACATCATTTATTATTTAGTTATTGTAATTCTCTATCGTAATACCTTATGCCCTCCTTGGATATACACGCCCTTGGGCTGTGTAGCAAGAGCCGTCTTCCGACCCTGCAGGTCGTAGACGGCACCTGTATCTCCCTTACGGCCAGTCACAGCATTGACAGCCGTTACGTCGGCCTCGGCCTGGATGCCTATCTCGGCGGCACTGGTCCAGGCTTTGCCGTTAATCTCGCTCTTGGCGACGAGCTTCAGGTAGCGGCCCACAGTGGGTGTTTTCAGCTTGGCCACCTGCATGGCCGTCGTATTGGTGAACTCGCCAGTGGCGACAGGCTGTCCCCACGTCTTGCCGTCGGTGCTCAAGTAGACTTCGTAGGCTTTCACCATACCGTTCTGGGTTCCGTCCTGACGGGCCAGATAGGTGAAGGCCGTCACCTTATATATTTTATTCATATCGACCACGATGGTGTGCGGGCACTGCGGCTCGCTGCCCTGATACTCGGTGTGCCAGAAGGTGCTAGTCTTGCCGTCGAAGGCCAGCTTGGCCTCGTTGCCGCCGTGCTGGCTGTCGGCACTGACGAGCTTCCAGCCGCTCTTGTCGACGAAGAGGTCGAAGTCGTAGCTTGTCGTGGCACTCTCAAACAGCCCCTCGGCGGTAGCGTAGGCCGTCACGGTGCAGGCGGCATTGTGACTCAGCGGCGTCGTGTACTTCTGATAGTCACCGCCGTCGATGCTGTAGTAGATGGCGGCTCCCTTCGTCGTGGTGCTCATCTTAATGCGCCCGTTGTCCTGACGCTCACAGCTGACGGGCATACAGACGGGCATGTCGAAGCGGGCTGCCCCGGCGGCGCTCACGTCCTTGGTCAGCGGCATCATGAAGAAGCGGAACAGGGTGTTCTGTGCCCGCAGCTCATACTTCTCCATCACGTCAGGACCGCATGAGGCGTTGCCCAAGCCGCGCGTGGCAGCGTCGAGGCTGACAACGGTCTGTGCGCACGTCTTGAACTGATAGGTATGGCGCGAGCGGTTGTTGCGGTCGGTATAGTTGTCCTCGGGGCGGAAGTGTACGGCCGAGGCTGCCATCTGGTCGGGGGCGGCGAAGAGCATACCCACGCCGTCGCCGTTGCGCACTGACAGCCAGCGCACCTCCTGCTTCGTGCCGTGCTCCTGCGGCAGGATGTACTCCTCGTACTGGTCGGTGACGGTGCTCTGGTAGACGGCGGGCAGACAGGCCTCCTTGCGGTCGCGATAGCTGTCCCACGGGCCGCGGCCGAACCACTGCAGCTGCTCCATCGTCGAGGGCATCTCCAGTCGGAAGCCCATCTTCGGCAGGATGGCACCCGTACTGGCAGGATTTATCAGCGAGCTGGTCATGATGGTGCCGTCGGCAAAGACGTAGAAGTGGAGCAGCACCTTGAAGGCCGTACCGTTCTTGCCGGTGTGGGTGCTGGTCATGGTGACGGCCACCGCCTTGTCACCGTCGAGCTGGCGGACGTCAGCACCCGTGCCCTTCACCGTGAGCTTGCGCAGGCCCTGGTTGTCCCAGTCGCCGGTGTGGTTGCCGTCGTTGTCTGTTGGCAGGCGGAAGACGCTGAGCAGCAGTGGCTTGCTGACGAGCGTCACGCCGTCGTAGGTGTAGCTGATCAGCGTGCCCTGAGTCTTGCTGAACACTGCCTTCATGCGGTCGTTCGTAATAGTAATGGTCGTGCTGGTGTTGATGACGCTGAGGCTGCCGCAGTCCTGCAGGCGGGCGGTGTCGTACATCGGCTTCTTGGCCGTCTGAACAGGCAGTTTCTCCTCGGCCACCACATAGCCGGCATCGGCCCAGGCCGTGGCAGTCTTCTGCTTGGCGGCGAAGTAGACGAAGGCCTCCTTGGCCTCGCTCAGCGTCGAGAGTGCCGAGAGGTCGATGGTGACGTTCTTCGCCTTACCTGCGGCCACCTCGTCGGTGATGGCACCGCTGCCCAAAACATTGCCCTCCTCGTCCATGACGCTATAGCTGACATCGTAGGTGCTGGTAGGCAGGAAGGCCAGCTTGTTCTTCATCTCGAAGACACCCGTCTTGCCGCTGACGGCACGCCACTCTATAGGCTGGTACACCTTCTTCGTATTATACGACTTGGCGGTCAGGGTCCAGTCGGGATGCACCAGTCCATTGATGCAGAAGTTGCCGCTGTTGGGATTGTCGCCGAAGTCGCCGCCGTAGGCCCAGTACTCCTTGCCCGTCGAACTCTTGGTGAGCAGGCCCTGGTCCTTGAAGTCCCAGATGAACTCGCCCGTCAGGCACGGGTACTTCTCGTAAAGGTCGAACATATCGCGGACATTGCCCATCGAGTTGCCCATCGAGTGGGAGTTCTCGCACTGTATGTGGGGACGGTTGTGCTGCGACGAGCCAATCCAGTTGATGTTATCGTAGCTGCCGTACATCGTCGACGAGACGTCGGCATAGCTGCTGTTACCCTCGTAGTGGGTGAGGCGGGTCTTGTCGAGCGCCTTCACGGCATTGGCCACGGCCTGGAAGTTATTGCCGTTGCCACACTCATTGCCGAACGACCAGATGAAGATGCACACATGGTTACGCATCCAGCGCACGTGGTTCTGCGAGCGCTCCACCATGGCGTTCTTGAACTTCGGCTCCGACGACAGGCCCCAGTTGCCGTGGCACTCCACGTCGGCCTCGGCCAGCACGTAGAGGCCGTACTTGTCGCAGAGGTCGTAGAACACGGGATCGTTGGGATAGTGTGAGGTGCGCACGGCATTGATGTTCAGCCGCTTCATCGTCTTGATGTCCTCCTCAATCTCCTCAGGGGTGATGGCGCGGCCGTTGACGGGCGAGAAGTCGTGGCGGTTCACGCCGTGGAACACCATGCGCTGGCCGTTAATCAGCAGGGCGCCGTCGCTGCGGATGCCCACCTCGCGGAAGCCCACCTTCGAGCCGCGGATGTCGTAGACGTGGCCGGCATCGTCCTTCAGCGTCAGCACAAGGTCGTAGAGGTTAGGCGTCTCGGCACTCCATAGGCGCGGGGCCGTTACGTCCATGTCGATGCTGCCGGAGCTGTCACCGACACCCGCACTGCCCTGGGCAATAACCTGCCCGTTGTCCAGAATCTTGGCCTCCACGATGCCGTTACCCGTGATGTCAATGCCATCGACGGTCACCTTCACGTTAGCCTTGGCGTTCTTATAGCTGGTATCCAGGTCGGTGGTGAAGAAGTAGTCGCTGATACGCACCTTCGGTGCTGCGTAGATAAAGCAGTGGCGGTGGATACCCGTCAGGCGCCAATAGTCCTGACATTCCAGGAATGAGCCGCTGGTGAAGCGATACACCTGCAGGGCCATCACGTTCTCGCCCTCGACCAAGTATTTCGTAATATTGAACTCCGACGGCAGGTAAGAGTCCTCCGAGTAGCCCACGCGCTGGCCGTTCACCCAGAGGTAGTAGCCGTGGCCTACACTGTTGAAGCGCACGAAGACATCGTGGCCGGTGAGCCAGTCGGCGTTCACCGTGAATGTCTTGCGGTAAGTGCCCACGGGATTGGGCATCGAACTGTTATAGGTGAACCACCCCGGACGCTCGGCCATGACGCTGAACGTCGTGCGGTTATACTCGAACGGGTATTGCGTGTTGCAGTAGAGAGGCTTATCCCACGCCTTGTTGTTGTGCAGGCCCCACACCTGCCAGCTCGAGGGCACGTCGATGTCGGTCCAGGCAGCGTCGTTATAGTCCGTTGCGCACATGGCAGCGGTAGCCTTCGACGGCGTGTTAACCCACTGGAACTTCCACTTCCCGTCGAGCGAGAGGTAGTAGGGCGACAACGTCATGTCGTTCTTCACTGCATCGGCCTCCGAGGCCATAGGCAGGCTGTAGGCATGTGCCGTCTCGCGGTTAACGCTGGTCAATAACGGGTCGTCCCACTCCTTGCCGGTCTGGCCAAAAGAGGGCATAATGAACCCTGTCAGTATCAAAAGGCTTATGATGCGTTTGTGCATATAGTTTTAGTCGTATAAGTGATTTCGTGTGCAAAGATAGCAAAAAAGATTTAATCAGCCTACAAAAAATGCAAAAAAATCTTTGTGGAGCTGCAAGTTATTTGTACTTTTGCAGCAGAAATCTAAAAACTTCATAAACGTAATCATGAGAAAATCACTATTGACACTGGTATTTGCAGCCCTGACCACAACTGGATTGTGGGCGCAGGGCGTGAAGCCGCTGCCCTCGATCCACGTCGAGGGGAAGTGGCTGGTCGACACGCACGGTAACCACGTCGTACTGCACGGCGTGATGGACACACCGAGCATGTGGTTCAACGACAACCGCTGGCAGGGCGGCTACAACTCAACGGGCGCCACCAACTGCCAGAACTATTTTGAGAAACTGTTCAAGGGACTCGAGCAGGCCAAGTGCAACGTCTTCCGCCTGCACATGGACCCCGCCTGGACCAACGACAACAGCTACACCTACCCCATCGCCCTCGGACAGTCAACCGAGTACACCGGCGAGGCCGACATCAAGCACTTCAACCCCACCCGACTGACGACCTACCTGAAGTCGCTCTACTTCCCGCTGATGCAGCGCGCCATGAAGCACGGCATGTATGTCGTCGTGCGCCCACCGGGGGTCTGCCCCGGCAACATCCAAGTCGGCGACTACTACCAGAAGTACCTCATCAACGTCTGGGACCTCTTCACCCAGAACGACTCCATCCGCAAGTATTCTGGCCAGATCAGCATTGAGCTGGCCAATGAGCCGGTCAGCGTCAAGAGCGCCTCGAACACCGACGACAAGAAGGCCCTGCGCGACTTCTTCCAGCCCGTGGTCGACAAGATTCGCGAGAACGGCTTCACCGGCATCGTCTGGGTGCCCGGCGCCGGCTGGCAGTCAGGCTATGCCGACTACAAGACCTATCCCATCATAGGAGACAACATCGGCTATGCCGTCCACGACTACACCGGCTGGTATGGCTGCAGCGACGAGAGCGTTGACCGCGACAAGAACATCGAGACGAGCAAGCGCAAGAAGATTGAGCAGTTCCACAACCAGGTGCCCGTCGTCGACACCAACCCCATCATCATCACCGAGATTGACTGGAGCCCGAAGAAGCCCGGCACCGGCCACTACAACGAGCACGGCGAGTGGGTGGAGTCGAACTACGGCACGTGGTCCACAGGCTCCACGTCGAAGTGGGGACAGTGCTACAAGGCCATGCTCGACCACTACGGCAACATCTCGATGACGCTCTCGGGCACGCACTGCCTCATCGACATCGACGACCTCATCAGGACCGGCGTGGCCAAGCCCTCGTTCGGCGGCGAGCCTGAAGCCTGCGGCAAAGCCTGCTGGGACTGGTATGCCGAGTGGTACGAGAAGGACTACCCCAAGGCCGACTTCAAGAGCGTGCCCGTCAGCGACTTCGGCAAGACTTTCCAGAACCCCATCGTCCGTGCCGACTTCCCCGACCCCGACGTCATCCGCGTCGGCGACACCTATTATATGGTATCGACCACCATGCACCACTTCCCCGGTGCCACCATCCTGAAGTCGCAGGACCTGGTCAACTGGGAGTACTGCGCCCATCCCCTTGCCCAGTTAGGCAGCGACGCGGGCTACACCCTGCTCAACAACAAGAACGCCTATGCCTCGGGCATGTGGGCCTGCTCCATGAAGTACCACAACGGCAAGTTCCATATCCTCATCAACGAGAAGCGGCCCATCGACGGCTGGAACCTGAACGGCTACCTGCTGACAGCCACCAACCCCGAGGGACAGTGGACGATGAAGAAGCTGTCGCGCAGCTATTACGACCCGGGCATGCTCTTCGACAACGGCAAGGTCTACGTGGCTCAGGGCATCGGCAACATCTCCGTCTGCGAGCTTGACGAGAACTTCAACTTCAAGCGCGAGAAGACTGTCATCAGCGGCAAGGACGGACTCGAGGGCAGCCACTTCTACAAGCACGGCGACTACTACTACATCTACGCCACCTACGGCGGCTGGCCCTCAGGTCAGGCCGTGTTCCGTGCGACGAATCCCTTCGGACCCTACGAGGAGAAGATGGTGGTCGAGAAGAGCTATGACGGACGTCCTAACACCATCCATCAGGGTGCCCTCGTTGAGGACGTCGCCGGCAAGTGGTGGACCATCATGCAGGAGGACCTCGGCGCCATGGGTCGATTCCCCAACCTGCAGCCCGTTAAGTGGACCACCGACGGATGGCTCACCGTGGGCAACAACGGCAAGCCCTACGAGACGTTCGTCAGCAGGGTGGCACGTCCCGCCGCCTCGGGCGACAACGCCGTGAAGCGCCTGCCTACCACCGACGCGTTCCGCACCTACCCCATCGGTATGCAGTGGGAGTGGAACCACAAGCCCGACAACGCCTGCTGGAGCCTCTTCGAGCGTCCGGGCTGGCTGCGACTGAAGACGGCCAACGTCACCACGAAGCTGCCGCAGGCCCGTAACATGCTCACACAGCGCATCTTCGCCATCAAGGACAAGGAAACTACGGGCACCGTCCGCATCGATGCCACCCACCTGACCGAGGGCGACCGCGCCGGCATCTGCATCCTGCAGGACCCCTACGCCATGATCTGTGTCGAGATGGTCGACGGCAAGCTACAGCTGTTCTGGGAGCAGGACAAGGTGCGCGACCCGGGCTCAAACTTCACCCCCGCCTCGAAGACGCAGGCCGTCGAACTGACCGACAGCATCGTCTACCTGCGCGCCGGCATGAAGTACGGCGACAACAAGGCCAAGTTCTACTACTCGCTCGACAACAAGACGTGGAAGCCGTTAGGCCAGCAGACCTCGCAGAGCTTCAACCTCAGCGTCTTCGTGGGCTCGCGCTTCGGCATCTTCTGCTATGCCACCAAGAAGAAGGGCGGATATGCCGACTTCGACTGGTTCACCACCGAGGCCGACTTCGACGAGGCCGACATCTTCCCCGAAGACTTCACCGCACCCGTCGAGAATATGTATAAGGTCACGAAGATTGCCCTGCCCACCAACGTCAAGACCATCGAGACGATGATTGGCGACAAGGCCGTTCCCGTCATCACCGCCACCTATGCCGACAAGCACACCGCTCAGGTCAACAGCCTCGTGGAGTTCACGCCCGAGGAGGCTGGGATCGTCGACTTCCACAACGGACAGATGATCGGCCTCGACCAGGGCAGCACCAACGTCAGTATGGCCTACACCGACGTGCTCGGCAACAAGGTCGAGGGCTCGTTCACGGCCAAGGCCAGCTACTTCCCCTTCGACTATCAGTTCGTGCGCAACAACATTGCCGGTAGCGGCACCTATGTCAAGAACGCCACTAGCTCGGCCTTCAAGTTTACGACGACCAACAGCCAGATGGGCTGGGTCTACGACAGCAACATCGACTTCACGGCCTATAAGTACCTGGTCATCAGGCTCAGCCAGAAGCAGCTGGCCGAGGCTCAGCTGAACCTCTACACCACCGACAAGGTGACGGGTCCCTGCTGCTCGACGCCGCTCAACGTCGACGAGTCTGTGACCGTCGTCGACCTCGAGAACGCTCTCTACACCTCGAAGACCAACAACGGCAAGCCCTTCGACGCCTCCCGCGTGCGCATGGTTACCCTGTCGGGCAATGTTATTAACAAGGTGGTTGCCGTCAAGGAGATCTTCCTCACCAACGACAGCCAGTACGCCCCCACCGGCATCGCCGAGGCTGCCACTGCTACCAGCCAGAAGGTCAGCGTCTACACACTCGCCGGCCAGCTCCTGCGCAGCGGCGTCGACCGCAGCCGCGCCACCCTCGGCCTTCCCGCCGGCATCTACGTTGTAGGCGGCAAGAAGGTCCTGGTGCGCTAAGTCATTCTTTAACAGCAAAATATTCCCCGAACTGCCAAGCGCGATTCGGGGATTTTTCTGTCTCAGTCAAACGGCAGACATACCGTAGAATTACATATTCGGCGTGTCCCAGACCTTGGTCTTGGTACAGCTGACCTTCTGTGATAGGCGGGCGATGCGGAGCAGGAAGTCGCCCTCCTCAAGCGTCCACTTGCCGTCGGCTCCCACGAATGCCAGGTCGTTGGCGGGCAGGCGGAAGGTGACGGTCTTGGACTCTCCAGGTGCAAGCTCCACCTTCGTGAAGCAGCGCAGGCGACGGTTGTCAGGCACGATGGAGGCCACGAGATCGCTCGAGTAGAGCAGTACGGGCTCCTTGCCGGCACGACTGCCCGTGTTGCGGACGTCGACGCTGACGGTGAGAACGTCGCCGGCAGCGAACTGCTGGCGGTCGACGCGCAGGTTGGCGTAGTCGAAGGTGGTGTAGCTCAGTCCGTAGCCGAAAGGCCACTGCAGGATAACCTTGGCGTCGTAGTCGTAGGCACCGGCCATCGTACCGACCTCCTCGCTTACCTTGTAGTCGTAGTTAATCAGCGAGTTAATTTCCTTGGGGTAAGTGTAGGGCATCTTGGCCGAGAAGTTGGCATCGCCGCTGAGCAGGTTGGCCAGGGCATCGCCGCCGTAGTTGCCGGGCAGGAAGATGTCGACGACAGCCTTAGCCAGCGGCTCGATATCGGCAATGAGGCGCGGACGGCCCTCGTTGAGCACAAGGATCAGGGGCTTGCCCGTCTTGGCCAGCGCCTTGACGAGGTTGCGCTGGTTCTCCGAGAGCCACAGGTCGGTGAGGTTGCCGGGCGTCTCGGTGTAGGAGTTCTCGCCTATGCAGGCGATGATGACATCGCAGTTGGCAGCAGCCTGGACGGCACGGTCAATCTGCGGTGCGTTCTCCTGCCAGTACTGTCCGCGCTCGTTGTAGGTCACGCCCTGCTCCAGCGTGATGTTCTCCTTACCATATTTATTACAAAGGGCCTCATAGATGGTGTTGTACTTCTCGGCCAGGTCCTCGGCATTCGAGCCCTGCCAGGTGTAGCTCCAGCCGCCGTTCAAGCAGCGCATCTGGTTGGCATTCGGACCAGTAAGCAGGATTTTCCCGCCTTTGGCCAGCGGCAGGATGCTGCCCTCGTTCTTCAGCAGGACGATGGTCTCTTCGGCGGCAGCAAGGGCAGCGGCGGCATGCTTGTCGGAGCCGAACTGCTCGTAGTCCTTCCCGCCCGAGTTGGGCTCGTCAAAGAGGTTGAGACGATACTTCACGCGCAGGATGCGGCGCACGGCATCGTCGATGCGCGACATGGGGACCTGCCCCTCCTCGACCAGCTCCTTGAGCAGGATGCAGAAGTCGACGCTGTAGGGATCCATCGACATGTCGATGCCGGCATTGATGGCTATGCGGATGGCATCCTTCTTGTCCTTCGCCACCCGTTCGCGCTGGAACAGGTTGTTGATGTCGGCCCAGTCGGTGACGAGCATGCCGTCCCACTGCAAGTCCTCCTTCAGCCACTTCGTCAGGTACTCATAGCTGGCATGCACGGGCACGCCGTTGATGCTGCCCGAGTTTACCATCATGGTCAGCGTGCCGGCGAGGGCTGCGGCCTTGAAGGGCTCGAAATACTTCTCACGCAGCAGCTGTGGCGAAAGGTAGACCGGCGTGCGGTCCTTGCCCGACCATGGAGCACCGTAGGCGAAGTAGTGCTTGGTGCTTGTTCCAACATTAAATTTCCCCAGGTGGTTCGGGTCGTCGCCCTGATAGCCCTTTATCTGCGCCTCAACCATGCGGGCGTTGACGACGGCATCCTCGCCGAAGCTCTCGTAGATTCGGGGCCAGCGGGGATCGCGCCCCAGGTCGACAACGGGATTGTAGACCCAGGGACAGTTGGCAGCACGGCTCTCGTAGGCCGTTATCTGTGCCCCGCGGAAAGCCAGGTCGGTATTGAACGAAGCGGCCAGGTTGATGGGCTGCGGGAAGAGCGTGCCCGCCTGCGTATAGGTGACGCCGTGGTTATGGTCGAGTCCGTAGATGTCGGGTATGCCGAGATACTTCATCGACTTCTGCTGGATGAGCCTTATCCACTTCTGCCACTCGTCGACGGTGTGGGCGCGGGTGCCGGGGGCGTTGAGGATGCTGCCCACCCGGTATTTGGAGATGAGCGTGTCGAGCGTCGTCTCGTTAAGCTGCCAGCCGCCGTCCTGGTACTTGCCCATGATGTCGAAGTTCAGTTCGAGCATCTGGCCCACCTTGTCGTCGAGCGTCATCTTGGCAAGTGTCTTCTCTACTTTAGCCTCAAGCGCGGCGTCGCGCGGAATGGCTGGTTTCACGTTGCCCTGGGCTACTGTCACGGCAGCAGCGCAGGCCAGCAATACGGTCAGAAAGGTTGTCTTCATCGGTGTTTTTAGTCTGTTGATTGTCATTATTGGCTGCAAAGATACGAATAAATTACAATAAAACAAAAAAAAATACGTTATATTAGACGTGCTTAGACGTTACGCCATACTCGCTGCCGTACTTATTATGGGGCTTCAGGCCCGGGCACAGTACGATCCGTCGTTCAGTCACTACTGGGCGATGGAGACGTCGTTTAACCCGGCGGCAGTGGGCAAGGATCAGAAACTGAATGTGAGCGGTGCCTACAACATGACGCTGCTGGGATTCGAGAACAGTCCCAAGACGATGTTTATCGGCGCCGACCTGCCCCTCTACTTCTTCCGCTCTTACCACGGTGTGGGCCTGCAGCTGATGAACGACGATATCGGCTTGTTCTCGCACAAGCGCATCACCGCGCAGTACGCCTTCAAGCGGCGCCTGTTCGGCGGCATGCTCAGCATAGGCGTGCAGGGCGGACTGCTGAACGAGACATTCGAAGGCGGCAAGGTGGACTTGGACATGACTGACGACCCTGCTTTCACGAAATCGGACATCACCGGCAACGCCCTCGACCTCGGCGGCGGTATCTACTACAGCCACCGCAGCGGCTGGTACGTGGGAGCCTCGGTGCAGCACGCCCTGGCGCCAGTCATCGAGCTGGGCGAGACGAACGAGCTGGACGTCAGCCGGACGTATTATTTTACAGGCGGATACAATATTCGGCTGAGAAATCCGTTACTTATGTTGCAGACCTCGGTCATGGGGCGCACCGACGCCGTCGCCTATAGGGGCGACATCACCGCCCGACTCAGATACTCGCACGAGAAGCGGCTGCTGTATGCCGGCCTGGGCTACAGCCCCACCAACTCGGTGACGGTGTTCGTAGGCGGACAATTCCACGGCGTCATGGTGGGCTACAGTTATGAGGCCTACACCAGTGCCATCAACATCGGCAACGGCAGCCACGAACTGCACGTGGGCTACCAGACCGATATCGACTTCGGGAAGAAGGGCAGGAACAAACATCAGAGTGTAAGACTGCTGTAAAAGTAAAAAGGTAAAAAAGTAAAAAAGAAAACGAAATATGAAAACGATGATGAATAACAGAATGGTGAAAGGCATTAAAGGGAGAAAGGTTTTACCTTTTTACCTTTTTACCTTTTTACTTTTACTAACCTCCTGCTTCGGCAGCAAGGTGGCATCGGGCAGTGGCGGCGAACTGACAGGAAGCAGCGGACGAGCCTTCTCAGAGCCTGCCCCCTACGGCATGGTGCTCGTCAAGCGCGGACACCTGAAGATGGGTATCGACAAGCAGGACTCGCTCTGGGGCAAGGAGACGCCCGTGCGCGACATCTCGGTGGACGGCTTCTGGATGGACGATACGGAGATTACGAACTCCGAATACCGCCAGTTCGTGAACTACGTGCGCGACTCTATCCTGCGTGAGCGTTTGGCCGATCCGAACTACGGCGGCGACGAGACCTACAAGATTGAAGAGGACAAGAACGGTGACCCCATCAAGCCTCACCTAAATTGGAAGAAGAACCTGCCGCGCAAGCCCAACGAGGACGAGCAGCGCGCTATCGAGAGCCTCTACGTCACCAACCCCGTGACGGGAGAAAAGATGCTCGACGCATCGCAGATGAACTTCAAGTACGAAATCTACGACTACACAACTGCCGCCCTGCGCCGCAACCGCCTCAACCCCGAGGAGCGTAACCTGAACACGGACGTCGCCGTCGACGAGAAAGAGAAGGTGTGGATATCGAAGGACACCGCCTACATCAACGACGAGGGCAAGATTGTGCGCGAGACGCTGAACCGCGAACTGAGCGGTCCGTGGGACTTCCTCAACACGTACATTATTAATATATACCCTGACACGACGTGCTGGGTGAACGACTTCCCAAACGCCGACAACGAGGTGTATATGCGCAACTACTTCTCGAACTCAGCCTACAATGACTACCCCGTGGTGGGCGTCACGTGGGAGCAGGCCAACGCCTTCTGCGCCTGGCGCACGGAGTACCTGCTGAAGGGCCTCGGCCCCGCCGCCCGATTCGTACAGCGCTATCGCCTGCCGACCGAGGCTGAGTGGGAGTACGCCGCCCGCGGCAAGGACGGTACGGAGTTCCCGTGGGAGAACGAGGACGTGGCATCGGGCAAGGGCTGCTTCTTTGCCAACTTCAAGCCCGACGACGGTAACTACACCAAGGACGGCAACCTGATAACGTCGAAAGTGGGCATCTACTCGTCGAATACCAACGGCCTGTACGACATGGCCGGCAATGTGGCTGAGTGGACCTCGACCATCTATACCGAAGCCGGCGTCGACGCCATGAACGACGTCAACCCCCAGCTGAGCTACAACGCCGCCAAAGAAGACCCCTACCGACTAAAGAAGAAGTCGGTGCGCGGCGGCTCGTGGAAAGACCCTGAAAGCTACATCCGCTCAGCCTGGCGCTCAAGCGAATTCCAGAACCAGCCCAGAAGCTATATCGGATTCCGCTGCGTGCGCTCGCTGGCCAACACCGTGAGCGAGAAGACCAAACCAGGCAAGACCTCAAAAAAAAAGTAGCCAACAAAGGTGAGGCCCGACACAACTTTGGCGGCTCAACCATCCATTAAACAGTTAATAGATATGACAAAGTACAGCAAATTCAATATCATCTACCGCTTGCAGAAGTGGCTCGACAGTGTCCCCGGACAGACGTTCATGAACTACGCCTACAGCTGGGGTGCGTCGATTGTGATTCTGGGTACGCTCTTCAAGCTGACCCACCTGCCGGGTGCCAACTTCATGCTGTTCCTCGGCATGGGTACTGAGGTCGTGGTGTTCTTCATCGCTGCCTTCGACCGTCCGTTCGACAAGACGGCCGACGGCATGGAGCTGCCGACGCACGTGGGCGGCGAAGTGGTGACCGTTGGCGCTACCGACGGCGAGGCAGCTGCAGCAGCACTGCAGAACAGCGAGCTGGCCGAGACAGGCGGCGAAGCGGCTGCTTACAGCGGCGGTGGCGGAACGATTATCGGTGGCGGTGGCGGTACCGTTATCATCGGCGGCGGCGGTGTCGTCGGCGGTGGTGCCATGCCGCAGGCTGCCGAACAGGCAACTGTCGACACTGAGGCCATTGCGGCCGTGGCTTCGTCGGTAACGACGGTGGCTGGCGGTCAGGCTGTATCGCCTGTGCCTGAGGTGAATCCCGAACTGGAAGAGGCTACGGCCAACTACGTAGACCGCCTGAAGGAACTGACGGAGATGCTCTCGAAGGTCTCTGAGCAGTGCGAGCGCCTGACGCGCGACAGCGAGGAGATGGAGAACCTGAACCGCACGCTGACCGGCATCTGCAAGATCTACGAGATGCAGCTGAAGGGTGCCAGCCAGCAGATTGGCACCATCGACGAAATCAACGAGCAGACGCGCAAGATGGCCGACCAGATAGCCGAGCTGAACAAGATCTACGCCCGCATGATTGAGGCCATGACCGTCAACATGCCCAAGGGCCCCATCGCCCAATAACCCCATTAAGCCCATTAAGCCCACTATACCCATAACAATATGGCAATAAAGAAAAGACCAGTCTCGCCGCGCCAGAAGATGATCAACCTGATGTACGTCGTCTTGATGGCTATGCTCGCGCTAAACGTCTCGAACGAGGTGCTCAACGGCTTCTCCATCGTGGAGGAAAGCCTGAACCGCACCACGTCGAACGCCGCCAAGGAGAACCTGGCCATATACGACGATTTTGAGGAGCAGATGAAGGCCAACCCGCAGAAGGTGAAGGAATGGTACGACAAGGCCATGCTGGTGCGCCAGATGAGCGACTCCATCTATAACTTCGCTGCCGACCTGAAGCTAGCTATCGCCCGCGAGGCCGACGGCAGCGACGGCAACCCCAAGAACCTGCGGAACAAAGAGGATCTGGAGGCTGCCAACCAGGTGATGCTGGCTCCCGGCCGCGGCCAGGGTGGCGACCTGAAGTCGGCCATCGACCAGTACCGCGAGCGCATCTTGAAGATGATTCCCGACACGGCCAAGCAACGCACCATAGCCAGCGACCTGACCACCGACGTCCCACCGACGGGACTGGGCAAGAACTGGCAGGAGTATATGTTTGAGTCGATGCCAGCCGCTGCCGCCGTCACACTGCTCTCGAAGCTGCAGAACGACGTTCGCAGTGCCGAGCGCGAGGTGCTCCACACGCTGGTGCAGAACATCGACGTGAAGGATATCCGCGTGAACGCCCTCGAGGCCTTTGTCATCCCTAACTCGCAGACCATCGTCCGCGGCGACAAGTTCTCGGCCCACATCGTGATGGCCGCCGTCGACACCACGCAGGTACCCGACATCTACATCGGCAACCAGAAGGTGACGCTACGTGACAATATCTACGAGCGCATCTGCGGCTCGACGGGCGACTTCACCCTGGCCGGCTACATTGAGACCGTCAACGGCAACGGCGACAAGATCAAGCGCGACTTCTCGCAGAAGTACACCGTCGTCGACCCGTCGGCCACCGTCTCGGCCGACCTGATGAACATGCTCTACGCTGGCTACTCGAACCCCATCAGCGTATCCGTGCCCGGCGTGCCTCTTAATAAGATTCAAGCCTCGATGAGCGGCGGCGGCACACTGCAGCCCACCGGCCCCGGCAAGTACATCGCCCGGCCGACAAAGGTAGGCGAGAACGTGACCATCACCGTCACCTCGACCAACACGGGCCGCCCGCAGCAGATGGGACAGTTCACCTTCCGCGTGCGCAAGCTGCCCGACCCCACCCCGTTCATCGCTATGAAGGACGAGCAGGGCAACCCCTCGCGCTTCAAGGGCGGCCGTCTGGCCAAAGGTAGCCTGATGAGCATCGACGGCATCGGCGCCGCCATCGACGACGGCATTCTCGACATCGCCTTCAAAGTGGTATCGTTCGAGACGGTGTTCTTCGACAATATGGGTAACGCCGTGCCCATACCCAGCAACGGTGCCCAGTTCTCTGACCGCCAAAAGGACACGTTCCGCAAGCTGGCCCGCAACCGCCGATTCTACATCTCACGCGTGACGGCCATCGGTCCCGACGGCATTCAGCGCACACTGCAGAACCCAATGGAAATTATTGTAAATTAGAAAGATATGAAAAGACTATTGTTCTTATTGATGATAACGCTGACGGTCGGCACAGCTACAGCGCAGCCAAAGCGCAGCCGCGTACAGCAGACGCAGCAGGCCCAGCAGCAGAAGAGCCAGGGCGCGCAACAGTCGCAGGGCATGACCCGCCGCATGCAGATCAGCTATCCCGTGGCCCTCGACATGCCCGAGGACGTGGTGTGGCGCCGCGACATCTACCGTGAGTTGGACCTCAACGACGATGCCAACGCCGGACTGTACTACCCCGTGCAGCCGCAGGGCAAGCAGTTGAACCTGTTTACCTACATCTTCAAGCTGGCGCAGAACGGCTACATTCCCATCTACGAGTATTCGGTGGCCAACGACGGCAACGACGACTTCTCGGACGCAGCGAAGGTGAAGTTCAAGACTGTGCTCGACGACAAGCACATTTTCTACGAGGAGCAGGACGGCAAGCTGAAGGTGGACAACAGCGACATCCCCTCGCAGGAGGTAATGAAGTACTACCTGAAGGAGAGCGCCTACTACGACCAGGGCAACGCCACCTTCCACATCAAGCCGCTGGCTCTCTGCCCCATCATGATGCGCGAGGACGACTTTGGCGGCGAGGCCACTCAGTACCCGCTCTTCTGGGTAAAGTACTCAGACCTGGAGCCCTTCCTTAGCCGCCAGACCGTCATGACGTCGAACGTCAACAATGCCGCCGTCATGTCGATGGACGACTACTTCACGCTGAACAAGTACAAGGGCAAGATTTACAAGACAAACAACATGCTGGGCAAGACGCTGGCACAGATTGCCGGCGGCGACTCCACCAAGCTTTCGGATGAGCAGAAGCGCATTGAGGCCGAGCTGGAGGCGTTCAAGAACAACATCTTCGGCGACAAGCTGAAGAGGGACTCGCTCGACAGCGTGGCGGATACCAAGGCCGACGTGAAGACCAAGACTAAGAAAGAGCGCCGCACGAAGACCAAGACCGAGAAGGCCAGCAAGTCGAAATCGTCATCGTCCTCTTCATCGCCAGCCGCCGCCCGCGTGTCAGTACGCAGACAAAGACATTGATAAGATGATTGGCAGAAAGCTAGTGGTTGTCTTGGCAGTGGTGCTGAGCCTGCCCTTAAAGGCGGGCACACCTGTTGACTTCGGACTCAAAGGAGGGTTCGAACTCACCGAGATGAACTTCAGCGCAAGCGACCTCCGCGAAGCCAACCGCGCCGGTTTCTACCTCGGCCCCGTGGTGAAGTTCACCCTGCCCGTGGTGGGACTGAACATCGACGCATCGGTGCTCTACAGCCAGCGCGACCTGAAGGTCGACGGCGAGAAAATTCTGCAGAAGAGCCTGCTGCTGGGCGGCGACCTGCGCTACAGCGTCGGACTGGGCGACGCGCTGAGCATCTTTGTCAACGCCGGCCCCCAGCTGAGCCTTAACGTCGGCGACGACGTGTTCTACTGGAGAGACGACGAGCAGAACAACCACCAATATGCCCTGCAGAACACGATGATCAGCTTCAACCTGGGACTTGGCGTCACCTTCCTCAACCATTTCGAGGCCGGCATCTATTACAACATTCCCGCCGGCAAGACGGCCGACTTCACCTGGGACAAGATAGGCGAGACTCTGAAAGACACCAGCTGGAACCGCGCCAAGTCGAAAACTAATGCCTGGCACGTCGCCGTGGCCTATTACTTCTAACGAATCTTGAACTTTGCCGATGTCATACTGCCTGTGCCGCTCGACGGCTGCTTTACCTACGCCATACCACAGCAGTGGCGCGACAGCGTAAAGACGGGGCAGCGCGTGCTCGTTCCCTTCGGGCGCAACAAGCAGCATGTGGGCATCATTGCCAAGCTACATGATAACCAGCCGCAAGGCTACGAGGTGAAGGATATACTCCAGCTGATGGATGCGGAGCCTATCCTGCTGCCCTCGCAGCTGGCCCTGTGGCAGTGGATTTCCACCTATTATATGTCGCCCATCGGCGAGGTCTACAAGGCGGCACTCCCCGCCGGACTGAAGGCTGAGGACGGCTACCGCCCCAAGACTGAGACTTACATCCGGCTGACCGAGGCCTTCAGCAGCGAGGCCGCCCAGCACATTGCCCTCAACATGCTGCAACGTGCACCCAAGCAGCTCAAGGCGCTGACCGACTTCCTGTTTCTGGCTTCTTCTGGTGAAGGGTGTCAGGTGAAGGGTGAAGGGAGAATAGACTCTGTGCATGAACAAACCTCCCTTCACCCTTCACCCTTCACCCTTCACCATCAAACCACCCGCGACGAACTGCTGAACGAAGGTCACACGCTGCAGACCGTTACGATGCTCATCAAGCGCGGCATACTCGAGACCTACGAGGTGGAGGTGGGACGGTTGAACCACGGCGGCGAACCCCACCCCGAACTGGTCAAGAAGCTCAGCCCCGCCCAAGAGACAGCCTACAACGAAATCCTCATGTCGTTCCTCAAGAAGAAGGTCACGCTGCTCCACGGCGTCACCTCCTCAGGCAAGACCGAAATCTACATCCACCTCATACAGCGCGAAATCGACCAGCACCGCCAGGTGCTCTACCTGCTGCCTGAGATAGCGCTGACCGTCCAGATGATGGACCGTCTGCGCCGCGTCTTCGGCGACCGCTTGGGCATTTACCATTCCAAGTACAGTGATGCCGAGCGCGTGGAAATCTGGCAGAAGCAGCTCTCCGGCCACCCCTACGACGTCATCCTCGGTGCCCGCTCAGCCGTCTTCCTGCCCTTCCAGAACCTCGGCCTCGTCATCGTCGACGAGGAGCACGAAACGAGCTTCAAGCAGCAGGACCCCATGCCACGCTACCATGCCCGCTCGGCAGCCATCATGTTAGCCAACCAGCCAACACCCAACACCCAACACCCAACACCTAAAGTCCTCCTCGGCACCGCCACACCCTCGATGGAGTCCTACCACAACGCACGGACGGGCAAGTACGGCTACGTACAGCTGACCGAGCGCCACCAGGGCATCGAACTGCCCGAGATACAGGTCGTCGACATCAAGGACCTGCAGCGCCGCAAGATGATGACCGGCCCCTTCTCACCTCTTTTATTAGCGCGCGTACGCGAGGCCCTTGAGCGCGGCGAGCAGGCCATCCTCTTCCAGAACCGCCGGGGCTACGCGCCGATGATTGAGTGCAAGGCCTGCGGATGGGTGCCCCGCTGCCAGAACTGCGACGTCTCACTAACGTTCCACCGCCAGATGAACCAGCTGGTCTGCCACTACTGCGGGGCCGTCTATCAGGTGCCCGTCGTGTGCCCGGCCTGCGGCTCCACTGAACTGCAGACACGCGGCTACGGCACGGAGAAGATTGAGGCCGACGTGCGCGACATCTTCCCCGAGGCCCGCATCAGCCGCATGGACCTCGACACCACCCGCACTCGCAATGCCTACGAGCGCATCATCAGCGACTTCGGCTCAGGCCGCACCAACCTGCTCATCGGCACACAGATGATTTCGAAAGGTCTCGACTTCGACCGCGTCAGCGTGGTCGGCATCCTGAACGCCGACACCATGCTCAGCTACCCCGACTTCCGGGCCTACGAGCACGCCTACATGATGATGGCACAGGTCAGCGGGCGAGCCGGCCGCAAGGGCCGTCGCGGCCTCGTCATCCTGCAGACGCGCCAGCCCCAGCTGCCCATCATCCAGCAGGTGGTACAGGGCGACTACGAGAGTCTCTACCGCTCGCTCTGCGCCGAGCGCCAGCAGTTCCACTATCCGCCCTACTACCGTCTCATTGCCGTCTATCTGAAGCACCGCAGCGACACGCTGACAGAGACCGCCGCCCAGGAGCTGGGTTTCCGCCTGCGCCAGTGGTTCGGCGCCCGCGTCCTCGGCCCCGACAAGCCCGGCGTGGCGCGCGTCAAGTCGCTCTGCATCCGCAAGCTCGTACTCAAGCTGGAGAACGGCCTCAATCAGGCCGACGTCCGCCGGTACCTCGCCCTCGCCCAGCAGCAAATGCTGCAGGACAAGCGCTACGCCTCGCTACAAATCTACTACGACGTTGATCCGCTGTAGCCTCCCCCAGTTGGGGGGCATAATAGAAGGGACTTTTGTTATACAGAAGGAGGAACTACTAAACATTGTCTCGGTTTTATCGTCCGTTGACGCAGTTTTATTATCCATTGGCGCAGTTTTATCGTCCATTGACGCAGTTTTAACTTTAGTTGCCGCTAAAGAACATTTTTGATGGCGAGAAACGTCGCTATTGACCGTGCCTTTCAACCAGCTTCGAAGTTCCCTCCCTGCAAAATCACGACGGTTCTCCCCGCCGATTACGGGTCGGCCCACTTCCAGGGAGCCTCACTTACAGGGGCTCTTCCAAATGCCGGCATAAAAGAATTAACCAATGCATTCGCCCTGGAATATCCTGCACTTCCTGCACTTGATTCTTAACTGTCTGGCAGGCAGACGGTTGGGAACCGCTTTCCGTTTCATTACCTGCACTTGAACCTGCACCGGCACCTGCACTTGAGTCGGAACAGGGCAGCTAACACTGTGGCTTGGCGGCACCAAAGGAGCGTTCCCACGGCCTTGGAAAAACGTTCCAAAGCCGTTGGAACGTCCGAAAGGCGCCGCCTTTTGACTATGAACCGCCGCCTTCTGCTCGTAAAGCGCCACCTTTTGCTCGTAAAGCGCCGCTCTCTATTCAGTGCAGGTTCCAGTGCAGGTTTAGTCTATGCTCATGGTGTCCTAACCTACTGATAATGAGGCTCAGTGCAGGAAGTGCAGGATATTTCAGGCCGAAAGCCATTTATAACAGTATAACAGAGGTTCTGTTGTTATAGGTATGTTCTATAAATTGTATATAGCATCCGCCGCTCTCCCCTCCCTTCAAGGGGAGGGGCTGGGGGTGGGGTCAGTAACCTTTTAGCAGCGGTGTAACAGACGGTTCTTTTGTTATATGATTCCGGCTGGTGGGCATGCTTATTCCTTTCCAGCGAATTCGTCAATAACCTTGATGGCCTTGTTCAGCGAGCGCATCTCGCGGTAAAAGACATAGGATGACAAGGCAAACACGATGACAATCGCCACGATATAGAAAAGCAACCTGTCACTTGAGGGATGTGGGATGTCTGTGCCATGAAAAACGCCAAACGGAATGCATGCTAACCAAAGCAATATGAAAGGAACTAT
>CAMHHO010000032.1:0-29921 GCA_946184965.1 uncultured Prevotellaceae bacterium
CCTCGTAGTTCTCGCCGAGGTCCTGCGGGTTGGGCAGCACGGCCTTCAGGAACTGTAGCGGGACGATCTTCACCTTGGCTACGCCCGACCCGTCGGCCAGCGGAGCCTCATAGACGACCTCGTCGATGCGGCTCATGCCGATGTTCTGAATCACCTCAAGGTGCTTCAGATATTGCTGTCCGAAGGTCATCCAGAAGCGGGCGCGGCGGATCGTCGGGTAGTTGATGACCAGCGACTCAATCTCCTCGTGGTGGAGCAGGTAGCTGTCGCGCGGGCCGATGTTGGGATAAGTCAGGTCCTTGTGTATTTCCAGCGGTTCGGTCTCCACCCACTTGCCGTCTTCCCAGTAGAGACCCTTCTGGGTAATCTCGCGGATGTTGATTTCGGGGTTGAAGTTGGTGGCGAAGGCCTTGTGGTGGTCGCCGGCGTTGCAGTCGACGATGTCGAGATACTGAATCTCCTTGAAGTGGTGCTTGGCTGCGTAGGCGGTGAAGATGCTCGTCACGCCCGGGTCGAAGCCGCAGCCGAGGATGGCCGTCAGACCAGCCTCGCGGAAACGGTCGCGGTAGGCCCACTGCCACGAATACTCGAAGTGGGCCTCGTCCTTCGGCTCGTAGTTGGCCGTGTCGAGATACGAGCAGCCGCAGGCCAGACAGGCATCCATGATAGTCAGGTCCTGATAGGGCAGGGCGAGGTTGATGACCAGTTCGGGCTTGTAGTCCGCGAAGAGCGCCTTCAGCTGCTCCACGTCGTCGGCATCCACCTGGGCCGTCTGGATGGGCAGCGTGTAGCCCTTGCGGTGGATGGCCTCCACAATCTGGTCGCACTTCACCTTGCGGCGGCTTGCAATCATAAACTCAGTAAACACGTCGGCGTTCTGCGCAATCTTGAACGCAGCCACCGTAGCGACGCCTCCGGCGCCAATCATTAGTACTCTTGCCATATTTCGTTTATTTGTTTGTTTTATTACTTACACAACCTGATTTCGCTGATGCGCGGCGTCTGTCGTCCCTGCTCGGCGGCGATGGCGAGCGTGACGGTGCCCCCGATTCCGGCGGGCAGTTCAGCCGTGGCGATGCCCTGACGGTTGAAGCGCAGGGTGCCGAGCGGTTTGTCGGCAATGGTCACGACGAAGCCCTCACGCTCGGCAAAGCCTTTCAGACGGAGCGTCTTGGAGCCATCGGCCTTCACCTTGTAGGTGAACTGGCTGCGGGTGCGGCGCCAGTGGATGCCCTCGTCGGAGCCGTTCCACGAGCCGTTGCCGCTGAAGAAGTGGTCGCTCTCCGACTGCTGTTCGCCGCAGAACACCTTGTCGACCGTCTGGGCCTCCAGGGCCATGCGTGCCTGCTCCTCGGCAGCCATCTCCTGCTGGCGGGCCGTCCACTCCTGCTGCGTGTAGAGCGGGAAGTAAATCTGGTAGCGGCACTCGTAGAGCTGGTAGAACGGCTGGAGCGTCATGCCCTCGAACGAGGGGATGGTAAGGCCGCTGAGCTTGAAGTTCAGGGGCTTGCCGTCGACAGGTGCGAGATGGGTGAGGATTTCATTGGCCGAGCCGATAATTGCGGGCATCTGGGTGAGCGGAATCTTCGGACCGTTGGCGATGTGGCCGCCACGGCTGTCGTCGGCATACATACCGTCCTGACGGTCGGTGCCCGTCTTGGCAGCGAGCACGATGGGACCGTAGAGGAATGAGTACTGGGCCTTCTTGTCGGGCGTAGTCTCGGCGGTCAGGTGCATGGGAATCTCAATGCTGATGACATCGCCATCCTGCCACTTGCGGTTGACGACCATGTAGCCACCCTCAGTCTTGGAAGAAACAGGTGAGCCGTTGACGGAAGCCGTCATGTTCTCAGTCCACCGGGGCTGGCGTATCTTCAGGTCAAACTGGCGGGCTTTCTTCATCTTCAGCGTCAGCTTGGTGGAGGGTTCCTGGGGGAAGCGGTTCTCCTGAATGACGGTCAGGTCATCCCACGTCAGCGTCGACGGGATGAAGAGGTTCACCAGCAGGTCGCTGCCCTCGTGGGCGTAGATCATCTCGCCGTAGCGGGCGGGGTTCTCGATGCCGGTTCCCACGCAGCACCACATCGATGTTTGCGGCTGTGAGTAGACGCGGTAGTGGCCCGAGCGCATCGGCGTGAAATAGACGAAGCCGCCCTGCACGGGGTTGAAAATCGATAGGATGTGGTTGTAGAGTGCGCGCTCGTAGTAGTCGATGTAGCTCTTGTCGGCCGAGGTCTGGTAGAGCATCTTCGTCAGGCGCAGCATGTTGTAGGTGTTGCAGCTCTCAGGTCCCTGCTCTGAGGCCAACAGCCCGCTGAAGTCGTCGGTGGGGTTGAAGTGCTCGCGCAAGGAGTTGCCGCCGATGCTGACGCTGCGCTGGCCGATGACCACGTCCCAGAAGAAGCGGGCGGCGCGGTCCCAGTCGTCTAAGCCTTCGAGGTCGGCAATGCGCTTGTAGCCGATGACCTTCGGAATCTGCGTGTTGGCGTGCTTGCCCGTCAGGTTGTCCTCGCCCTTCAGCAGCGGCTGCAGCATGCGCTGGTCGCTGAACTGGTGGGCCAGCCTCAGGTACTTCTGGTCGCCAGTGATGCCATAGACGTCGGCAAAGGTCTCGTTCAGTCCGCCCTGCTCGCTGATGAGCATCTGCTGTATCTGCTCGTCGCTGAGCTGGCTCACCTCCCGAATCATCCAGTCGGTAAGCTTCACCAGCATCTCGCGGGCTTCCTTGCGTCCGGCAATGAGGTAGGCATCGCGCAGACCGGCGTAAATCTTGTGAATATTATAAAGAGGTACCCAGCGGTCGTTCAGTCCGAAGGAGTTGGCGCGGATGTCACCCCGAGCCAGCTCGCCCCATATCTGTTTCGGATTGGGCACACCGCTCAGGTAGCCGTCGCCGCTGGCCTCCTGACAGCGCCGCAGTTCGCTCAGGAAGTAGTCCATGCGGGCCTCAACCTCCTTGTTGCCCGTGGCTGCATACATATAGCTCAGCGCCGACAGGTAGTGGCCGCCGATGTGGCCGTCGAGTCCGGTGTTCTCCCAGTTGGTGTAGTTCTCGGCCTTGGGTGTCAGCCCGGCTCCCTTCAGATAGGGCGCCAACAGTCGGTCGGCATCGAGTCCGAGCAGGTAGTGGATGTCGGCCTGCTGGTTCTTGAGGAACTGGCTGTCGCCCAGGCGGACGCTGCTGATGGGGAATGTCTCAACCCGCGTGGGCAGGGCTGCCGTAGCACTCAGTGCAATAAAGGCTGCGCAGAACAGAAAGAGTTGTTTCATCATCTTGGTGGTAATGGTTTGTGGTTACAGTAATTTAAATTCGTCGACGTCGATGTAGCCGCCGGCCTTCTTGGTGGCGTAGTTGAAGATGGCAAACTTCGAGCCCATGAAGAAGCGGCGGTAGTCGAAGTTGCAGCGGTAGTTCTTCGACCCTATCTGCTTCCACTCCTGTCCGTCGAGGCTGTAGTAGAAGTTGGCAGCGTCGTTATGGCCGGGCTGGAAGTCGCCGTCGATGCGCAGCCAGACCTGCTTTGCCTTTGGTGCCAGCTTCGTCAGCGACACGCCTTCAATCATCTTGTCGTCGACGTTGGTGACGGCCTTCTCGCGGTCGGAGAGGCTGACCTTCTGCTCGCTCATCTCGAGGAAGACGGTCTTGCCGTTCTTCTTCAGGGTGAGCACGCCCGAATCGCCGTTAAAGGCACAGAAGCCGGCGCAGTCACCGTCCTTCATCTTCGAGAAGTCGATGCAGACCACACCACTGCACGTCGGGCCGAACATACGCTGCGTCAGGGTGTTGGGAGCCAGGTAGAGGTTAGGCACCACGCGGTTGGTTTTCAGGCGCAGGAATCCGGGGCGCTCGCTGAGGCTCCACGCCGCGTCGATGGGGTTGTGGTTCCACTGCCAGTGCAGACCTAACTTCGTCGAGGAGAAGTCGTCGGCGCAGACGATTTCCTTCTTGGGCTGACCGCTGCGGTAGGGGCGCATCACGTCGGGCACCTTGCCACGCTCGTCGCCCAGCATCGGCCAGCCGTCAATCCAGCGCACGGGCGACAGCGTCAGCACGCGGCCCACGCCGCCACGGTCCTGGAACATGATGCCGTACCAGTCGCCGTCCTCGGTATCGACGATGGTGCCCTGAGCCAGATAGGAGAAGCCGCCGAAGTCGCTCTCGAGAATGACGTTCTTCTCCCACGTGCCTTTCAGGTCCTTCGTGCGGTAGCACACCTCGCGGCGGTGACGGCCGGGGGCATAGACGTGGCTGATGAGCTGGGCATAGTAGGTGCCGTTATGCTTGATGACGCGAGTGCCTTCGAGCAGACCGCGCTCGTCGGCCTCGCGCTGGAAGTAGTGACGGAGCGAGCCCTCGACGACGCCCTTCAGGTCGCGCGTCAGCTGGCACATCTCGCCCGTTCCGAAGAATACGTAGGGCGTGCCGTCGTCGTCGAAGAAGAGCGTGGCGTCGTGGAAGTGGCGCAGACGGGCGTGGATGGTCCACGGTCCCTCAGCCTTCGGGGCGGTAAAGATATAGGTGTCGCCCATGGGGCCGCCCTCGTTGGGGGCCAGGAGTGCCCAGAACTTGCCGTCGTGATACTTCAGCGACGTGGCCCACTGGCCTCGGCCGTAGACCGTACCCTCCTGCAGGTCGTACTTCGGCGAGTCGGTCAGCCGGTCGAAGATATAGCCCACGGTCTCCCAGTTCTTCAGGTCCTTCGAGGCCATCACCGGCGCGCCGGGCATGAGGTGCATCGTGGTGGTGACCAAGTAGAATGTGTCGCCGACGCGGATGACGTCGGGGTCGGGGGTGTCGGCCCAGAGCATCGGGTTGTGGATCATTGTACTGTCTTGGGCCGTTGCGGCCGTCGGTGCTGTCAGGGCCAGCGCCATTGTCAATGCTAATGCTGTTCTTTTCATCTTATGAATAGTTTGATTGGTTTTCCTTCTTTATTGCGGCTGATGACCAGTCCCTTGGTCTGCGGGTTGACTCGGCGTCCCGTCAAGTCGTATGCGTCGTTAAGGTTAAGGTTAGCGTTAGGGTTAAGGTTAACGTTAACGTTAACGATGCCGTTGGGTTCTAAGCCGATGGGGACAAAGGCGCCGTCGTAGTCAGGACGGGCATAGACGCCGAACGGCTGCAGCGTGGAGGCAGCTTCTAAGCGTCGCAGCCCTATTTGGCCATCCTGGCTGTCGAGCACGAAGTCGCCGGCAAAGAGCGGCGCACTGGAGTATGTGCCACGAAGCACATCGTCGAGCGGACTGACTGCGTAGGACACCTCGCCCTGGCCGGTAAAGGTGACCTCGCCCTGACCCTCTACAAGCACGGGCTGGTGGGCTGGCACGGAGCGCATCTCAACCAGTGAAAGTTCATGGTCGATAGTGTATATCCTGACGCCCTCAGGCGCATTGGCCGAGAAGGGCAGCATCAGCAGGCGGTAGCCGTCGACGGTGCAGGTGAACGTGGCCTTGCCAGCCGTGAAGGCCTTGGCGGGACGGAAGTCGCCGCCGTCGGCCCGCAGCACAAGACTGCGGCAGGTGGTTCCCGTCACGATGTTGTCGCCCGTCAGCGGACTGTCCTCGGCAGCGAAGACCACGCGGTTGGTGCCTGCGAGCCACGGCAGCTGGGTCGGCAGGTCGGTGACGCCGCTCACGTCGATGCTGGTGCAGGCTGCGTCGCCGCTGTAGTCCATCACGTTCGAGTCGTCGGCCACGTAGGCGCCGCTGAGCTTACCCGCATAGTCGTTGCCGAAGTAGACATCGCCGAAGGTGATGCTCAGGTGCGACTGGGTGTTGTCGCAGGTCAGCGACAGCAGACCGATGCAGCCGTCCTCAAGGGTGGCGGGCGAGAGGTCGAAGACGAGGTCGAAGTCCTGGGCCTGGCTCAGGTCCAGTCGGCCGTAGTCGTGGGTGGCCACCTGTCCCTTGGCGTTGACATAGAGCAGTTTGGTGCCGCCGGCGGTCAGTCCGCTGGTCGTCGTCACCTTCTTGATGTGCATCACTAACTGCGAATAGCGGTCGCTGAGTGCCACGTAGCCGTAGTTGGTGTTCTTGCGGCTGGATATGAGCGGGTTGCTGCTGTCGAAGGTCTTGTTCTTTCCCGACAGCTTATAGGTCGTGCCGAAGTTTGTCTTGGTGACTGCCATGTCGTCGATGCGGTCGAAGCGGGTGGCCGTGCCCTTCATGTTCGAAGGCTGGCGGTCGCGGCTGCGAATGGTGTAGACGGTGGCTACGCTCTGCGCCGGGATGGTGACGACGGGGCGGCAGGTCTCCTCGTCGAGCGACGATTGCTTGGCAGTGAAGCTCTTTGACTTCGTTGTCGTATAGAGGGACGTGCCCTTGGTGTAGAAAGGCAGGTCAAGGGTCAGCTCCACGTCCTTGTCAGTGGCATTGGCCATCACGACGGCCACGGTGTCGCCCGATTGCGACTGGTAGGCCGAGCCCTCAAGGCCACCACCGAACGTGGCTCCGATGCGGTCCATGCCTGTCACGAAGCGTGCAAAGTGAGCCATCACGTAGCCTCGCTTGGTGATGGTGCCGCTGCTGCCTGCACCGTTCTGGCCGTCACCCATCATGGCGTAGTAGCGCTTGGCGGCGTAGTGAATCCAGGCGTTGAAGTTGCCGAGCATACACGTGTTGATGGCCCGGAAGAAGTTGAAGAAGTCCTTCGTGAAGTCGAAGTTGCGGGTGGAAGACTGGCCCTCGTTCCAGTTGATGAGGTACTCCGTCATCCAGATCTCCTTGCCCTTGGAGGCGAGGTTCTTGTAGGCCGACTGTATGCCGCCGTACTGGTGGCCGCCGTAGATGTCGAAGCACGGCAGGATGTCGGTCTTGTTCAGCGCGTTGGCGTAGCTGTCGCTGACGGCCAGTGTCTCGGGAGCCATGATCTTACAGCTGATGGTGCGGCCGTAGGTCTTGACGAACGAGGCGATGTCGGTAGCCGACCACAGACAGCCGGCGTAGTCGGCAGGCCAGTCGGGCTCGTTCTGGATGGAGATGGCGTCCAGCTCGACGCCGTTCTTGCGCAGGTACTGCACGTAGTCCTCCAGATACTGGGCGTAGTCGGCCCAGTTCTCCTTCTTCAGGTAGCCCTGGGTGCCGTCCGAGTTTTTGGCATTGCTGGTGCCGTTGGTCTTCCACTCGGCAGGCTGTCCCCACGGTGAGGCGAAGACGATGAGCCCCATCTGCTTGGCCAGCTTCGCCGTAGCCAAGGACTGTCCCCAGGAGTTTTTGCCGATGGGGATGTAGAGGCGCATGATGTTGCAACCCACGGTGCTCGTCTCGCCCCACACCTTCTTGATCTCGGCGGTCGACATGTGGTTGTAGGTGAACTGTGGCGAGCAGACGAAGCCGCCGAAGCCCGTGATGTGTTGATACTTGGTCTGGGCGTTGATGCGCACCGTAGCACGCTGTGCTGACAGCGTCAGCGACAGCAGCATGGAAGCCAGCAATAGTAGACTTTTTCTCATATTTACAGTTTTACGGTGCAAAGGTAATAAAAAAATGCGGCAACAAGTGCCGCATTTTGTATCGTTAACTTATAATAATGTTACATACTGCTATTTGAACAGGCTCAAGGAGCGCGAGAAGTGGATGGTGCTTGACGACCAGTATTTCACCTTCGAGAATATGACACGAGTATATTCTGTGCTTGACGTGTTGAAGGTGGCATAGTGACAATCAGCAGGTTCTCGTGATCATTTCTGAAATACAGTCCCCTGACGGTGCCCACTGGTATTATGCCAGCGGGCACCGTTGCTAAGAAAAGAATCTACGGCTTTTCTTGTTCAGCTACACTTTTCCCCTCTTTTTCTTGCAAAACTCAGGAAAAAACGCTACTTTTGCAGGCAATAAGTAAAAAGAAGAGCTATGGAGGTTTATCATGGCAGTTTTACAACGGTAGAGACCCCGCACATCATCAAAGGACGCTACGCGAAGGACTTTGGTGTTGGTTTCTATTGTACCCAGCTGAAAAAGCAGGCCGAACGGTGGTCTGGGAAATACGATACGCCGAGGGTTAATGTCTATGAATACACGATGGCCGAAGGCCTGAAAGTACTTGAGTTCAAGGAGTTGACCGATGAGTGGCTCGATTTTGTCGTTGCTTGCAGGGCTGGACAGCCGCACTGCTATGACATAGTCATTGGGGCGATGGCCGACGACCAGATTTACAACTTCGTCTCCGACTTTATCCGTGGCACTATTACTCGTGAGCAGTTCTGGGTGTTGGCAAAGTTTAAGTATCCCACCCACCAGATAGCCTTCTGCACAGAAGCATCACTGAAGTGTCTCACCTTTAAATCAGTTTACAGCGTATGACAGGAAGAGAAGACCAGAAGGAGAACGACCTGTTTTTCCTTTGCAGCCTCATTGAGTATATTGGACGTAAGACGAACAACTACCGCAGCACGGTAGTGAACGCCTTAGGGAAAAAGGAGTTGCAACACATCTACGACTATGCCGACGTGTACCACTGTGAGAACATCGACAAGGTGACTGACGAACTGGTGGAGAAGCACCATATAGAAGAAGGATACTTCGACAACATTGCCACCGCCCGCTATGCCATTCCTTCGCACTGGGACATAGGCAAGGTTTACCAGCGGCTGATTCTTGATGTTGCCCATTTCACTGACGGGAATCTCATTGACACACTGATGGTGGTCTATAATTCTTGGATAACCCGTAAAATAGACGACTACAACTCGTCTATGTATTACGAGAATCCGAGCTACCTGTTTGAGTCGTACAAGGCTGGAGCGGTGCTTGTATAGTTGACGACGGGCGGCGGCAAAAGGACGTTCCCACGGTTTGGGTTGTTTTACCCAGGCCGTGGGAACGACTTGAAAGCGGCCCCTTTCGTATGAGGCACGCCAAAGTTTACTTGAACAGGCTCAGAGCCATCTGACGGAGGGCGCGGCGCCAGGTCAGGAACTCATGGGCAGTACCCTCTGAGACATGGCCCTCTGCGTTGAAGCCGGCTTTCTTCAGATTATCCACAGCTTCCTTGATGCGGTCGGGACCTTCCTTCGAGCCACAGCTCAGGAAGATGTACTTCACCTGATTCTTGTCCTTAATCTCGTCGGGAGTGTAGACACCACCGCTGAGCAGTCCGTAGTAGTTAAACATTTCGGGACGGCGCAGGGTGATGGTGTGCGTCTCCATACCACCCATGCTGAGGCCGGCCATGGCGCGGCTCTCTTTCTTGGCAATGGTGCGGAAGTTGGCATCGACATAAGGCACCAGCTCGTCGCAGAGCACCTTCTCGAAGTCCTGGGCGGTGAAGCCGCCAAGGCCACCGAACTGGATGTTGTTGGTCATGCCATAGGTGCAGACCACGATGAAGGGCTTAATCTTACCCTCGGCAATGAGGTTGTCCATGATGAGGTTGGCATGGCCCTGAGTCATCCAGGCCGTCTCGTCCTCACCCCAGCCGTGCTGCAGGTAGAGCACGGGGTACTTCGTCTTCTGGTCCTTGTCGTAGGTCGGCGGGGTATAGACGAAGGCACGGCGGCACTGCTTGGTGCTCTCGCTCCAGAAGAGGACCTGCGACACCTTGCCGTGAGGCACGTTCTTCATGGCGTAGAAGTCCTTGTCCTTGGCGGGAATCTCGATACCGCTCTCCCAACGGGTGGAGCCGTAGAAGTTGCCCGTGCCGGGGTCGTTGAACGTACCGCCGTCGACGGTCAGGTGATAGTAGTGGAAACCCTCGTCCATCGGTCCGGCCGTGGTGCCTACCCATGAGCCGTCATACGTCTTGCTGAGCTTGGTGCCGCCCTGACCGCCAAGGCCAAGGCCTACCGTTACTGCCTGGGCATCGGGAGCCTCAATGCGGAAGCGGGCATAGCCCTGCGAGTTCACCTGCGGATACTGCTGACCGGGCTGGTTCAGCTCAGAGGGTACGAAGTCCTCCTTCACGCCGGCCTGCTCGGGGAAGGCACGGCTGGCGTCAAACGGCGGGCGCTGCTGACCGAAGCCACCGGGGCCGCCACGACGACCACCCTGACGGCCACCCTGGCCGAAGCCACGGCCGGGACCACCCTGACCCTGCGGACGGGCACGGCGCGGGGGACGTGCGGGCAGCTCCCACTTCGGGGCCTTCATGTCGCGGATATACTCATAGGCCAGCTTGGGCTTATACTCTGAGTCCCAAGGCAGGGGATAGTTGGCGGCACCCAGCCAGGAGTCGCGGTCGCCGAGGTTCCAGAAGGTGACGCAGTCGATGACGTCCTTATGCTTGCGGAACACGCGGAAGCAGCGGGCATACTGGTCGGCCAGATGCTGCTTCACCGAGTCGGTGACAGCGGCACCCTCGCGGCTGAACTGCAGACCGCCACCCATCTCCTCGTTCACGCGGATGTCGAACTCGGTGATGTGGATGTGCTTCACGATGGTCTTGAACAGCGTGATGGCAGAGTCGAGGCGGGCCTCAGAGGGGTAGTAGATGTTGTAGTGGGCCTGCATGCCGATACCGTCGATGGGCACACCCTTGGCCTTCATCTTCTTCACCATATTATATATACGGTCGCGCTTGTGGGGGTCGACGGTGCTGTAGTCGTTGTAGAACAGCAGGGCCTTGGGGTCGGCCTCGCGGGCAAACTGGAAGGCCTTCTCAATGAACTCGTCGCCACAGAGGCGGTACATGGCACTCTGGCGGTAGGGGTCGGTGGCATTGGCATTGTCTTCCATGGCCTCATTCACCACGTCCCAGCAGTAGATGACATCCTTATAGCGCGAAACGACGGCGTGGATGTGCTTTCTCATACGCTCGTAGAAGACCTCCTTGGTGGGGTTGTCGCCAAGCATCCAGCGGCCAATCTGCGAGTGCCACATCAGACAGTGACCGCGCAGCTTGATGCCGTTCTGGCGGGCGAAGTTGGCAATGCGGTCGGCATTCTCCCAGTTGAACTGTCCCTCCTGGGGTTCTGTCGGCTCGGGCTTCATGTCGTTCTCGGCAGTCATGCTGTTGAACTCCTTCTTGATGAGAGCCTGTTGTTCGGGGTTAGTCACGTTGCGCTGGTTCACAGCGACACCAATCATGAAGTAGTCCTTGTAGACGTCCTTCAATCCTTGCGCCCAGGTGCTGGTACTGCTCATGGCGAGCATCACGGCAGCGAGGGCAATCTTTGAATAATGTTTCATAACGTTGATTTGTTAGGGTTTAGTCATTCTGTGTGCAAAGATAGCCAAAAAAGCCGAAAGCAACCGCCATTATTTGTGTCTCATACTTTCGTTTATGTTTCATAAAGCAAAAAAATTGCCGCCGGAAGCGTGTTTTCTCGCTCTTTTGTAGTATTTTTGCATCCATTATGACACGAGCCAACACTATCTTTGCACTTCTGCTTGCCACCTTGATGGCTGAGGCACAACCCCAGTTCAGCAAGCCGCACGGTCTTTACAGCGACCGCTCCATCACCGTTGCCATTGAGGGAACGGATGTCCACTATACACTCGACGGCAGCACACCCACTGCCGCCAGCCAGCGCTACGCCGAGCCGCTGCACTTGGAGCAGTCGACGGTGGTAAGGGCGGTCGAGGTCATCGGCGACTCACTGTCGCCAGTAGCCACGGCTACGTATATTTTCACCTCCTCCGTCCTGGCGCAGCCCGACAATCCCAAGGGCTATCCCGACACATGGGGCGAGTACACCCAAATCTGGGGCACGGCCATCGCCGACTATGGCATGGATCCGGAGATGACCGGCAACCGTCAGCTGGCACAGAAGATTGTGAATGGCCTGTCGGACCTGCCCATCCTCTCCATCGTCACCGATCGCGACAACCTGTTCAGCCACGAGCCCGACGAGGAGACGGGCGGCATCTATATCTTCACCGGTCCGCCGGTGGGCGACGCCACGGGCCACGGCTGGACGCGCCCTGCCAGCATCGAACTGATAGGCGGCCCACAGCAGCACGACCTTTCGGCCACCTGCGGCCTGCGACTGCACGGCGGTCACGGCCGTCTGGCCGAGAAGAACCCCAAGCACTCGTTCCGCCTGGTGTTCAAGGAAAAATACGGCCCGAAGACGCTGCAATACCCCGTCTTCGGCGACGACGAGCCGTCGAAGTTCGACCAGCTGGTGCTGCGCTGCCACTTCGGCAACGCCTGGCAGCACTGGAGTGAGAGCAACCGCACCAAGGCACAGTACTCCCGCGACGTGTGGGCCCGGCGCATGCAGCGCCGCATCAGCGGACTGGGCATCAACGCCCTCTACGTCCACCTCTTTCTTAATGGTATGTACTGGGGACTCTACAACATGGCCGAACGTGTGGACGAACAGTTCGGCAAGGACCACCTGGGCGGCAAGAAGAGCGACATCGACGTGGTCAAGATTGAGGAGGACGGCGGCAACCACATCGAAGCTGCCGAGGGCACACTCGACGCCTGGGAGCTGATGGTTGAGACGGCCACCCGCGCCGCCACCGACGAGTCGGCCTACCAGCAGCTGGACACGCTGCTCAACGTGGACGCCTTCATTGACTATATGCTCATCAACCAGTATGGCGGCAACACCGACTGGGACCACCATAACTGGTACGCCATCCGCCGCCGGGGCGAGGACAGCCAGGGCTTCCGATTTCTCTGCTGGGACACGGAGATTATCTTCGAGAGTGCCCGTGAGAACGTGCTCTCGAAGAACAACGGCAACGCCTTCCCCACCGGCATCTTCCAGAACCTGCTGCAGAACGATGACTTCGCCCGCCGCTACCTGCGTCGCGCCAAGGAGCTGCTGGCCAAGGACGGACTGCTTGGCGAGCAGAGCGTGGTCGAGGTGTGGGACAGTCTCTACAACACCATCTCGGGTGCCATCTACGCTGAGGCCGCCCGCTGGGGCGACTACCGCCGCGACGTGCATCAGTGGCAGTCGCGCGGCCAGCTCTACACCGTCGACAATCACTATATGGCCGAGCGCCAGCGCCTGCTGACGGAGTACTTCCCCGTCCGTACCGACAATGTGCTTGGCTATATCATGAACTACGTCGACATCGACGACTTTGAAGCTCCGGACGACTGGACGAAGTTCACGGCCTCGATGTTCCACGAGTGGAACGGCACGGGTGCCAACGCCCAGCCGACGGCCACGACCGTCAATACCGAGTGGAACCTCAACAACAATGTCGGCGGTGGCGGCACTGTGGCCGGCTTCAGCTCCGTCAGCTACAAGCTGTTTGCCGACGTCAGCCTGTACGACAAGTTGGTGCTGCGCGGCACGGGGAGCGGACTGCGCATCCTGGCCAACCGACTGACCGACCACGGACCCTATAAGCAGATTATCGTGTCGTTCAACAGCAGCGACCCCTACTGGGACACGGCGCTGCAGGCCGTTGTCCTGCCCTTGGCCGACCTGAAGACGGCTCCCACCAACGAGGGCAGGGCGCGCAACGACAGCTTCGTGCACATCAACGCCCTGAAAGTGAACAGCGGCAGCAACGCCAACGTCACCGCCGCCTATCTCGTTCCCTCTGCCGAGACGCTCGATGTGGCCGGCGTCAAAAGCAAGTCAGCTGATGGCAAGTTCTATAACCTGAGTGGCCAGCTGGTAGACCGTCCCTCAAAGGGCATCTACATCGTCAATGGCCGCAAGGTGGTGGTACGATAATCAGCGCACCACAATCTTACGCCCACCTTTTATATATATACCAGACTTAAGGCTGCCGCTACCTATGCGGCGGCCTTTTAAGTCGTAGATGGCATCAGAGGGAGCAACGGCTGCCTGCACAGGCTTCACGTCAGTAACAATGGACCGGTGGCGCAGGGCCGAGCGGACGGCATACCAGGCAGGCTTGCGGCCCAACTGGGCGGTATAGAGCAGGGGATTAGAGCCGCTTCGCCACGAGTCGTTGTCCTTGATGCCCCAGATGACCATCGACGGACAGTTCTCGTTGTTGAGCATGATGTCGGTGACCACGCGGTAGTTGCGGGCCTGCTCCTCCAGATCCTTGGCCGACGTGGAGCCGACACCCATGTCCAGTTCGGTGATGATGCACTTCAGCCCGTCGTCACCGAAGCGCCGGATGGTGCGCTCCAGCTTCACGGAGTCGACGCTGCCCACCGAGAAGTGGCACTGCAGACCGACGCCGTCGATGGGGATGCTATGCTGCTGCAGGCGTTTCACGATGTTATAGAAGGCCACCGCCTTGGCCTTGCCCTGCATCTCGACATCATAGTCGTTCAGGTAGAGCAGGGCCGTCGGGTCGGCCTGGCGGGCGTAGACGAATGCCGAGTCGATGTAGTCGTCGCCGATGGCCCGCTGCCAGACGTTCTGGCGCAGGGTGTAGGCATCGGGGTTGGTGCGGATGATGCTCTGGTCGTCGTCCAGGCACTCGTTCACCACGTCCCACTCCTTGACCTTGCCCTTGAAGTGCTTCATGACGTTGGTGATGTGGCTCTTCATAATCTCCAGGGCCTCCTTGCGCGTCCACCCCTTGTCGTTCTTCTTGCCGTCGCTGCTCAGCCACTCGGGCTGCTGCTGGTGCCAGACGAGGCAGTGGCCACGCATGGCCATCTTGTTGCGCTGGGCGAAGCTCACCAAGCCGTCGGCACTGCCAAACGAGAACTGGCCGCGCTGCGGCTGCAGCGTCTCCATCTTCATCTCGTTCTCGGCCACGAGCATGTTGAACTGCTTGCCGCCCTCGTCCATATTGCCTTTCCACGACGAGACGGCCACGCCGATGTTCTTGCCGTTCCGTTCGGCATAGTAGCGCAGGGTGTGGGTGTCTGTGTTGTCGTTGATGCCGTCGTCGTAGTAGGGACCCATCGGAGAACCGATGGGGTCGGTGGCCTCCGGGTCGTCGGGGTTGTCGGGGTTGGCATCTTCCATAGATGTCAGCCGCGCCACCAGCTTATAGCCGTCAGCATCGTTTCGCTCTTCAAGCATCCACGTGCCCTTCCCGGGCTGCTGCAGTTCAAACTGCCAGTCGCCCTCCTTGGCCTTGGCTGTCAGCAGCACGAACTCGTCGCCAGCCCTCATCTGGGCATCGTCGGCAAGGTTGACGGCTAATTGTATGACGGGCTTATTGTCGTCCTGGGAGAAGTCCTGCATCATGGCTGAGAACTTCACCTGACCGCCAACCTTCAGTTGGTCATAGTCCTGCAGCGAGCCAATCTTGAAGCGCAGTGCCGACTTGGGGTGCATCACGAGGCTGGGCTGCTTAGAGGGTGCCACGAAATTCTGCAAGGTCAGCGTGCCGGGCGAATCGTCGCCAGGCTCCACGGTGCCGTAGTTGTCGACGGTGCCGCCGATGCTGCCCGTTCCGCCGAGCACGCCGTTCTCAAAGACGTAGGCAATGGGGTCGGTAGCATTGGGGCGTGCGCCGAGGGCGCCACGCAGTTTTTTCTGCTCGGCCTCAGCACGGTCGTTGTTCACCAGCACACGGCCCTCCATCACGCGGAGTGCCGCCGAGAGGTAATTCTGGTTACCGGTGATGCGGTAGGTACCCTTGCCCTCCTTGATGATACCAAGCGGGTGGGTGTCGCTGTAGTCAGGCGGCGCAATGGTGCCTGCCAGCGTGGCATCGGTGTTCAGACAGCCCAACAGGAAGTAGGCCGCCCGCGTGTTCTTCTTCATATATCCGATGATGCTCGAGCCGGTCTCCGTCTGCAGCTCACCGATGCGGAAGCCCGCCCCGGCGGTGTTGGCCTCGCAGCAGATGGTGGCCCCGCTGTGCAGGGTGACGTGGTTGTTCTGCATCGACGTGTTCACTTTGCCCGACTTCACGGCGTCCTCTACGTTCTCGGGCGAGAACGACTTGCCGCCGTGGGCCAGCACCACGCCGTAGAAGCCTGCCGAGGGCGAGTTCTCCTTGAACGGGTAGATGTGTATGTCGCCCTTGTAGTTGTTCCAGTTGGGCCAGGCCGCCCCCTTCTCTGTGCCTAAGTAGCTGCGCTCGCCGCCGGGGTAGAGGTTGAGCAGTCCGCTGCCGCTGATGGTCGACGAGAAGTAGCAGTAGCGTGCCATCTTCACGTTGACGGTCTTCGAGGCCGGCAGCGAGATGGTCTTGTTGTAGCTCACGTAGCTCGACGACGTGTTGTTGCCACTGATGTCGATGGTCTCTTCGGTCTGTGCCGTAATGGTCCCGGTAATGGTTGCCAGCAGGATAGATAGTAGCGTTAGTTTCTTCATACCTTATACATTTTTCCTGCAAAGGTAACGCTTTTATCCCGTTCTGCAACAACGCCCGCCCCAAAAAGGGACAAATCCTAAAGAATAAGATACATTATAAAAACGCCGTTTGACGGGGATTGGGTAACTTTGCATCCTGTAATAACTAACATCTAAAACCCCTTACAACGATGAAAAGACTTTTTTTACAGTTAACCCTACTCTTAGGCTTCACGGCAGTCAATGCCCAGAACCCCTACCTCCCCCTGTGGGAGCATGTGCCCGACGGCGAACCCCGCGTGTTTGAGGACCCCGACAACCCCGGCAAGCTGCGTGCCTACATCATCGGCTCGCACGACGTGAACTACTCCGCCTACTGCGGTCCCGACATCCGCATGTGGTCGGCACCCGTCGAGGACCTCTCGCAGTGGCGCGACGAAGGTCCCATCTTCACGTGGTATGTCGACGGACAGTGGGACACGATGTATGCCCCCGACCTGGTATGCACCACCGACCGCGCCACGGGCAAGAAGACCTACTGGCTCTACCCACACAGCCGTGGCTGGCGCCGCACGCCGATGGTGTGTAAGGGCGACCGCCCCAACGGTCCCTTCACGCCCGTCAACCTGACCGAGGACGGCCGCCAGTGCCTGCCCGGCTCGATTATCGACTTCGACCCCTCGGTGTTCATTGAGAACATCACCGACAAGAAGGACAAGGACTACGACATCGGCTACCGCGCCTACGTGTTCTACGGTTTCCAGCACTCGACGGCTGTTGAGCTCGACCAGAAGACCATGTACTCGAAGCGCGAGGGCACCGAGCCCATCGACCCGTTCATCCCTGCTTGTAGTGCCGACGGCCGTCTGTTGGACCGTGCAGGCAGCGAATACAAGGCCCTCTATCAGGGTCAGAACCCGCTCGACTTCAATTTCTTCGAGGCTTCCTCTATCCGCCAGGTGGGCAACAAGTACGTGATGGTGTTCTCTGGCTACTCTGGCAAGGAGTACGGACTGGGCAATACCAACTCGGCCTTGCGTTATGCCTTTGGCGACTCACCCCTTGGCCCTTGGCGCTCGGGTGGTGTGCTCGTTGACTCGCGTGGTGTCGTGCTGAACGAGGACGGCTCGAAACTCATCACCACCAACTTCGCCCACAACACCCACGGCTCCATTCAGGAAATCAACGGCCAGTGGTACGTCTTCTACCACCGTCCGCCACGCGGCTTCGGCAATGCCCGTCAGGCTATGGTGGCTCCCGTGAAGATTACGTGGGACAAAAAGCCCGTAGCCAAGGGCGGCGTGGTTAAGATTACTGGCTACGACCCCTACGCCAAGGATAATGTCTGGACGGCCAAGGCCAGCGACGGCAACCACTACACTGGTGCTGAGGTGACCAGCGAGGGTTTCCAGATTTTCGGTCTGCCACCTTATGATTATTATAGCGCCGGCTACGCCTGCTTCGTCTATGGTCCTAACGCCAACAACTGGATGCAGGACAACCACGACGTGTGGAACAACTCGATGGATCTCGCCGGTATCCAAAACGGCGGCATTATCGGCTTCAAGTACTTCGGCTTCGGCGGCTTAGCCAAGGACACTAAGGGCGTGAAGGCATTTGAGGGCGCAAAGGCTGGCGACAATGCCCACCTGAATCTGTATCTGACACCCAGCGGCAAGGGTGACTTTAAGATTCACGTTATGCTCGATGACCCTTGGAAGGGTAAGGAAATTGCAGTTGAGACTATTGCTGGTGGCCACAACAAGACCGGTCTGGTGGGCATCCCCGTTCCCGCCGTCGAGGGTCTTACCGGCAAACATGCCATTTACCTCGTCGTTGATGGTCCCGAGGTGCAGCAACCCGAACAGCCGCAGCGCGGACAGTTTGGCGGGCGTCGCCCCCAGCAGGGCCCGCAGCGTCCGCAGGGACTCTTCGACCTCCACGGCATCGGCTTCTCCAAGGGAGCCGCCAGTATTACTGCATTTGTTCCCACGGTGCCACAGGTCACCATCACCGCCGACGGCCAGAAGCTGAACATCCCCACGACGCCCGTCCGCTTCAATGCCCAGAACGGCTTTGCCGAGCAGAACCGCTATCAGGTCTACGGCCGACTGCTGAAGGGCAGCAAGCTGGAGGCCACTGCCGACGTGCCCGGCGTGAAGTTCGAGGTGAGCCCCATCATTGAGGGCCGTGCCACCATCAAGGCCACCTACAACGGTCAGACCAAGATCTTCCTGATCAACTGATTCCGGGCAGGCTTTTCCTACTCTGCGCTACCCGGCGGGTAGAGCGACTGAACCCGGCGGGTAGAGGCCCTCTACCCGCCGGGTTCAATTCAGTTTCCTCAAAGCTTTCAACGGCGAAGCACGGAAGGTGGGGATAATGATGCTTACGTCAGCCTCTCTATCCTGCAAGTGTGCTGTTTCGACTCCCGGTCGTAATTGATGCCGACGAGCAGCAGACAGTCGGTATAGCCGTCCAGCTTGGCGGGGTATTGGCGGCGCTTGATCTGGTCGATGGCGGCATCGGCATCTCGGTTGAACTTCAGCTCCAGCACGATAGCGGGCGAGTCGACGTTCTTGCGCGGGATGAGCACCAGGTCGGCAAAACCCTTGCCAGTAGGCAGCTCTCGGTGGATGATGTAGTTGTTACGGGCATAGTAGAAGGCGATGCTCAACACACAGGCCAGCGAGTTCTCGTTGTTGTAGGAGAGGATACTCGTGTGCTCGTCGTGAGCCGCCTCCACGCCACGGGCTACGGTTTCGGCATCGCCGTCGAGCACTGACTGCAACAACTGCTCTGATGCCTCAAGGGCATCCACCACGGGTTTCCAATTGTTGGCCTCTACGGCATTCACCATCTCGCCCGCCACCTCGCTATTGGGAATGTAACATTCGCTCTTTCGCCAGTTATAACTGAGATAGCCCAAGTGTATCAGTACCGTCAGCACGTCATCCTTGCTGCGAATAATTGACATGTCGTTTTGGAACTTGGTCGGATTCACCTTGCATCGCCCACCTGCCAGCATGCGGATGACGTCATCCTTCAGCCCCTCATAGTTCATGTTGATATAGTGCGCCACGGCATCGAAGGCTCCCGTCGAGGCCCAGAAGCTGCGGCAGCGGCGAGACCTGACAGCCTGCATCACACTGTTGGGGTTAAACATCGAGAGTTCGTCGCCTATCTGGTAGCCGTCGTACCACTTCTCCAGTTCGTCGAAGTCCATACCATGCTTGGCAGCCAAAACACGCACCTCGTCCTTGGTGAAACCGAAGAATTGCCCCATGTCAACCGGCTCTACCATCGAGTACTCAATGAAGTTGTTCAGCGCCGACTCCGTCTTGTACTTCTTAATGGGCAGGATGCCCGTCATATAGACACCGGCAAAGACGCGGGCGGCATTGACATCTTTGAACATACGGCGCATCCACCCCACGTAGTTGTCCATAGCAGGCGACGTGGGCGGAAACTCACGGCAGATGGCGTCCCATTCATCGACTATGAGGATAAAGGTGTCGCCCGTAGCATCGTTGATTCTCAATAGCACCTCCATCAAGTCGTCATCGTCCTTCACCTTTACCTGCGGATAAGCTTCAAGGATGTCTTCGCGCAGTTTCTCCTTGATCCTGTCCACAATACTGTCGTTCTTGAACCGCTCGGTAAAGGCACTCAGATCCAGATAGATGACGGGATACTTGTTCAGGTGCTTCTCAAACGACGGGTCGTGGACTATCTGCAGGTCTTCAAACAGCGCTCGTGAATCAACGGAACGGTCATAGTAGGCTGCCAGCATCTTCGCGGCCAGCGACTTGCCAAAGCGGCGGCAGCGCGTCACGCAACTGAAACGACGCTCAGTGAATAGCGTACCGTTCACCACGGCAATAAGCCTTGACTTATCGACATACTCGCCATTACGGACTGACTGGAAGCCGGCATTTCCTATATTGATATATGTACCCATGACCTTATAACTTTGCCGCAAAGATACACCTTTTTTCGCAAACTCCAAAATATTCGGCTGATTATTTGGTAGTCTAAACTTTTTTCCCTATTTTTGCAACCAAATTGCTACAAACATGAATTGAACCACATAACAATTATTGCGTATGGTATAATACAATCATTAGGGAGGAACGAGTGCCACAAGGTGGCACGCTCCCAAACGGGGACATAACAAGAGCAAGCAGTTCGGAAGGTTCGCGCTCGCCAGGCGTGAACTAATTTTGCTTATTTACGTACTGGTCACTTGGCGGTAACCTAAGGTCGAGAATAAGCACCGAATGGGTGACTCCTTTTTAAATTCCCAAAAATGAGCAAAAATAATGCGAGTAAGCCGAAAATCGCTTCCAATAGAGTAGGCAATAATCCCTAAAACTGTATCAAATGAAAACTAAAATTGCATGGTTAATTATACTTCTAAGCACAATGAGCCTTTCGGCTTATTCACAGTCAGATGATGAATTCTACCGAGGGTCAGATCAGCAGAAGGGGAGTAAACAGGAGGTGAGTCCGAACGGCAAGTGGGTCGTTTCAGCAGGCGCAATCTACGGCAACAGGACTGTTTCACTAAGTACGACAAACAATGTGAGCGTCGGCGACGGAGATGTCAACTTCAAATGTCGCAACATTTCAGGAATGAATGTCTCAATAGAGAACAAATTGGTTCTCATTGAAGCTGGCTACGCTGGTAGTGACCTGCTGAAGATGTTTGCGGGCAAGGTGTACTTAGGCGCTAATTTCATGCCCAAGAAGCGCTTTCAGATTCTTCTTCATGGCGGCATCGGCTATTCCTACAACAAAATAGATGATGACCTGCTGGAGAAAAAAGGCATACAATCTATTGACTTTGGTATAAAACTGCGTACGCGATTCTTCATTACCAACACCTTTGCCATATATTTAGGCGGATACGGCTGTCTCAGTTTGATGGAAGACAAACTTGTCTACGACGGTCAAGAGTATAAAAGTACCGGCGGGTCGCTTGCTAATCTTGAGGCTGGCGTAGCTTATAGTTTCTAACTCCGATTATTTACACTATGAAAAGACAAGTTTTTATCTCCATTCTCCTCTTATTGGCAGTACCCATGCTGGCACAGGAGAAATACTTCCGGGAAGCCATTCAGCGTGGGCCGACAGCCAACGGTTTCTATTGCATAAACAACACCTCCAAGAAGAACATCACGGTGGGAGAACTATCGGTCTATGCACAGCGGATGGGGTATGTCATAGGCAGAATTGCCACAACAGACCTCTCAAGGTTTGGCGATACAAAAACCATCGTCTACAAATTCGAGTTTCTTACGGCCGATAAGTTCGACGCTTACGTCTTTCGCTGTCTGAGCAACTCTGAGTCGGTCAAGCCCCTGCCAACTACTAAAGGTACCGCATTCTTTCTACCCATAAATGAGGTAAAAAAGTGGAATCCTTATTCCTCTTCCCGAAATTCCAACAACAGCCAGACTCTAAAGCGTTACGACAACGTCGTCTGGACTGGCCAGATAACCAACGGACTCCTGCATGGCTCGGGCAAGGGGCTCTTCAAGCAAGGAAACCTTTACTATTACTTCAGCGGGAATTTTATGTACGGTTTCCCGGCAGAGAAACCGACTATAAAAACCGCCACCAAGGCAAGTAACCAGAAGAAAGATTCCCCCAATGGCCTTGACGTTAACTCTATGGAAACACCTGCTGTATCACCTCGTTTCCTTGCCAGCTTGACAGGAATCACCGACAGTAAGCTTAAAGAAGCAGCTAATCTGGTCATAAAAGACGACTACAACAAGGCCGTCAAGAAGTTGGAAGAATCATACAGAAAGGCTCTGGCCATTAACAAGACGAATTATGCCAAAGCCAGCTATGACAAGTACCCCGAGGAGTTCTGTGCAATATACAAAAACATAGCCGACGCTAAGACTATGGAAAAGGCGCGAGAGATAGCGGACTTAGTTTATGTTGTTTATGCGCTACAGTGTCCTGTACACGAAAGCTTTATTATATTTGGCTCTGAATCAAGTTGGAACCAAGAAAAAATAAACCAGTACAACAATATACTGACAAAGGCCAATAATGACTTTAAAAGGCTGAAAACTTACAGCAAATACGGATTTAAGAATTTCTGCATCCAGGTAGAAGGGCTATTAAAAAAGCAAAATGAAGTTTTCGAAAATAACAAAAAAAATGGTTGGACTCAATATAAAGAATTGCATACCAGAGAGGTAGCTGAACGGTCAGCAAGAGAAGCAAAACGTAATGCTGAAAACGCAAAACGCAGCATGGAAATAGATTGGAATCGTTCAAAAAGACCTTCTGGGGATATTACCGAACATAGCGTTTGGACAGCTTACGAACATTATGAAAACTCAGGTGAAATTGTTTTCAAGTCAGGATATGAAAGGGTTACATATAATGCATATTTTAATTTCGGCGACTTTCTCTACTACAAGATTGGCTATGCATCAGCCAAAATCAGAGAAGGATTAAAAAAATGGGAATTCAAGACTGAAGGCGAGATGTACGAAGCAATCCTGAATGCACTAAGAAAATAAATCATAATAAAAAAAAGCCATGAAACAATACTTAAAGCTCTTTAACCCTATATTGCTTTCAGCAGTATTAGGTATGCCACTATTGCTAACAAGCTGCGGTGGCGACGACGAGGATGAGCCGAAGAACTTTATAGACGAAACGCCAGCGGAGCGTGAAAAGCATTTCACCACATTTTCGTTTTCTCATTTCGAGATATTTGGCAAGTATCTCATAGGACACCAAGGCTGGAACCCCAGTAACTATGTTATATGGGGAAGTAAAGACAAATAACTACACGAATTATCTTCCTGTAGAAAATGTGAGCTTGGAAGATTGCAAGGAGTTCATCAAGAAATTGAATAAGATAACCAATCGGGAATTTCGACTGCCAACAGAAGAAGAATGGGAATATGCCGCCCGAGGAGGCAAAAAGGCAAAACCGACAAGATATGCAGGTAGCAATAATATTGATGAGGTCGGCTGGTACGCTCAGAACAGCGGAGATAAGCTACTTGGTGAGGACTTTAGTGGTTTTGAGGCACGCGAAAACAATTGTAGAACAAGAATTGTAGCAGATAAAACTCCCAACGAGCTTGGAATATATGATATGACTGGGAATGTGGGGGAGTGGACTGACACCAAATACACGAGATCATCGAGCAAGTCAGAAAGAGGAAAATACATTATAAAAGGTGGAGATTATAGTTCCCGAAGACAGTATTGCCCAGTATCAGAGATTGGCGTTAGCGATCCTGACAAAGCAAATTCGCTTACAGGATTACGCCTAGCACTTTCAGAATAAAAGACAGAATGGTCCAACAGGTTAGAGAACCAAGTTGGGCTGTTTCGTTTAATCGGAATCTGTATTTGCACTTCCTGCACTGACCGCTGAGTGTCAGACAGTTAAGAGGCAGAACCGTGCTGAGATCCTGCACTGGTTCTGCCTCTTTTCCTGCACTGACCTGTGGTCACTGACGGCACTTCAGGTAGTAGCCGTGGACGCCATCGCGGGCACCGTCGGCAAAGTGCTGGCGGCGCAGGGCGTGGCCCAGCTTGGCGAGCGAGGGCACGTCGCCGGCCTTGAGCTGCTTGCGCAGGTGCTGCTGTATCTGCGTGGTGGTCATGAAGTGCTCTTTGCGGCGGTCGGCACTCACAAACAGCGCGTTGAGCACTTCGTCGACGGTGCTGAGCTGCTGGTAGCGGCGGTTGTGCTCCTGGATAAGGCGCTCGTCGTCGTTGTCGAACCAGAAGCGCTCGCTGCGGCGCAGCTCACTGACGGCCTGGGCGTACATCTGCTTGTAGGGCACGCGGCCCTCCATGTCGGCCTGGCCCGTCATCTCCACGCACAAGTAGCGGCGCGAGCCCGTGGGGTCGGTGAGTAGGCGCTGCTCGTTGGTGGTAGCAATAAACGAGCAGAGACGGGGCGTCATCGTGTACTGGTCGGAGCGCATGCGGCGCACCTGCACGTCCTTCTCCGTCAGCAGCCGCTTGATCTTCGCCTGCTCGCGGTCGGTCTTGGCGTTGTACTCGTCGATGTTGACCAGCCACATACGCCCCAGCACGCGCTCCACCTGTTCGGCATTGTCCATCTTGATGTCGTCCATATAATACTCGCGCAACGACGGCGGCAGGATGTTCTTGCAGAACGTCGACTTCTTCATGGCCTGCGTGCCGATGAGCAGGGGGACGACGGAGTTGCCGTGGTCGCGGCTGAGGTTCAGGGGCTGTGCCACCATGGCGAGAAACCAGCGGTGGAACAGCTGCGGCCACTCCGCGAAGTCGGTGCTCAGCCGCCGGGCATAGTCCTCGATATAGTTGCGCCGTCCGTCCCAGTTGCCGCAACCGGCGAGGAACTCCAGGATAGGGTTGTACGCCTTGACCAACGACGACTGCGTATACAGTTCGACGTCGATGGGCCAGCCCTCGCCGCCCTCCTCCATCTCCTCGAAGGCTATGCGGTTGATGTCGCGCTTGTCCAACGGCTGCCAGGGCTTGAAGACCTGATCGTGGCGGCGGAACTCCACCCCATGTTTCACCACATTGAAGCGCATGTCGTAGCGACGCTCTATAAACGAGCGGATGTCGCGGGCTATGCGCTCCTTCTGGTTCATGGCCGACACAGCCTTGCCGTTATACGGCTTACCGTAGGCGGCGCGGAAGATGCGGCGCACCACCTGCTCCGACTCGGTCAGCTGCGACTGCCACAGCGTGCGGCGCACACAGCTCTCCTCCTCTAACCGTGCACGCCGGCAGTGGCCTGCCAAGGCAGCCACCATCGCCTCGCCACCGTCCTGCGGATGCTCCTCCATGGCCCGCATCAGGCAGGCATAGAACTCACACTGGATGCGCTCGCGCTCGGCCTCCTCAGGATACCAGCGCACCATGCCGTCGTCGTCGACCGACGCCGTCATGTAAGGCACCAGCGCCGGCAGCCGGTCGGCCACCACCGGCAGTGTCTGCACCGACGGCTGGAAGTACAGCTGCGGGTCGTAGCTCATGCGGCACGATGCCGTCAGCGGCTCGCCGGCGGGGCGCAGTTCCACGCCTGCCAACGAACGGTAGACGGCCAGTGCCGTCTGCTGTCCGTCGGCCAACAGGCGTTCGTAGTCAGCACGGTCAACTGGCTGGCGACCGTCGCTGAAGGCCACGCTGACGACGACCTTCAGCGTGCGGCGGCTGCTGCCGATGAACGCCAATACAGTGTAAGGCACCCGGGCTACGCGGCACCTGACCTCAGCGGCCTCCGTCGTACCCTGCGGACAGTCGGCGTCCATCAGCACCAGTCCGCTCATCGTGCGCAGGTCGTCAGTGCCGCCGCGCCCGAAGGTGCCGCTGAACAGCAACCGCGGCAGCCGGTCGGCAGCATCGCCACGCACGCCGGCGCTTATCAGCTCCACCGCTTCGCGGTTCTTCTCTGAGCGCATCCGCTCGACAATAGTTTCCAACTCGGTGGTTACGGGACGTCCGCACGCACCATCTTTTGTAGTGAATTTTGAAATTTTCATAAGCCAAATGATTTTTGGTTTGCTGGTGCAAAGATAGTACTTATTTCCGACACTTGCAAGTCCCCTGAGCCGCCTTACAGGCAAAACGCGCCGTCATGGATTTTCAAAAAGGCGGTCAGCAAATGTTTCGCGGCTGGAAAACCGATTTTTCCTGCTAGGAAAACCCGCCAGTCAAGCCGCGAAACTTTTTCGTGACTGCCGCTTTAAATTATGTTAAAGCACGTTTTACGCAAGAGGCGTAGTGCAGGAACGCAGAAGCCCCAGTGCAGGAAAAACCGGCATTGGGGCTTCGTAACTGTCTGACGCTCAGTGGTCAGTGCAGGATGTGGGTGTTGGGTGATGGGTGATGGGTGATGGATTAGGGGGCGAAGTCGTAGGTTTCGACGTAGTGTTCGAACTCCAGGCCTTTGGTGTAGCCGAGCTGACGGAAGAGACCGAGGATGTACTCCTGCTGCTCAGGGGTCAGCAGTTTGGCGCCCCGATTCACGCGGTAGTAGGCGGCTTCACTGCCCAGATAGCTCTTGATGGCAGCACGCAGACTCTCCTCGTCGCGGCGACGGGTGTCGCCATAGAGATTGCGGAAGCCCCAGGCCATGACCACTGGCTGGCCACGGCGGAAGAAGCGGCAGCTGCCGTCTTCGCCTAAAGCGGCGGGATAGACGGCAGGGCCCCATAGTTCGCCCTGTGCCACGTTGTCGGTCACCTTGGCCCGCAGGCACTCACTGCGCCTGGGGCACTGCGTCAGGAAACACCGCTTATAACTGGGCGGCAGCCGTCTGAAGTCTAATTCCTGCTCCATATTATAATAGAGGTATACCTTATATTACAATCAGGTTAACGTACAACCTTTTTGCCGTTGACGATATAAACGCCTTTCGTAGCAGGCTTTACTTGACGGCCTTGCAGGTCGTAGGATTTACCATTGACGGATTGACGGTCTGCGATTTGCTCGCTGATGCCGTCGGGGATGTCGGGCGTGCTGGTGCCGTCTGACACAAGTGCGATGTCAATCTTGACGAAATGGGCGGTGAAGTATGGGTAGTTGAAGAGGATGTTGGTGTCGTCACCTTCCCAGATGTCATAGCCGTAGCTGTTCTTCTTCGGCGAGTTGGGCCTCCAGACCTTCAGCTTGTGCTTGAAGACGGTGGTATCATATTCGTACTCAAACTCCTCTTCGTATTCGTCGCCTACCATGAAGTTGGAGGAGTGGAAGCAGTAGAAGACCATCTTGCCGAACTTGTAGTGCTCGGGGCACTGGAAGCGCATGGTTGTTCCAGGTTGGGTATAGAGCACGTTGATCATGTCTGGCCCGACGCCCAACGAGGTAGCTTCGGTGCCTGGGTCTACGCGCCCGTAGACGGGCACCTTTTCATATTCATCCAAGTCGACCGCGTAGAGCGTAACCTTTATCTTGTCGGCAGAGCCTTCGCTGACGGGCCAGGAGAAGTCGGTGTCAGAAAGGAAGGCACCGGGTGCATCCCAGTCCTTGTAGTCAGGACTCCAGCCTTTGGTGATTTCACGTACCGGATAGTTCCAGGGATTCAGGTTAAAGTCCATTGTGACGTAGGTGGTGTCGTTCTGCTCAGCAGCAAACGACGTCATGGCTATCATGGCCATTGCGATAGTTGCGTAAAATTTCTTCATTATTCGTTGGTGTTAAGAGTTAAGTTCGGGTTCTTATCGCGTGCCGAGCGCGGGAAGGGGATGATGTAGAGGCGCGAGTCGGGGCGCAGGGTGTAAGTCTTCTGCGGATAGGTCTCGCTGACGTTCACCACGGGGAAGGTGCGGGTGACGGTCTTCTGGTACTCCGGCTCGGTGTTCAGGCGTTTCAGATCGAAGAAGCGGTGGAAGCCGAAGAGCAGCTCCTTGCGGCGCTCCTGGATGATGGTCTGAACCATCTCCTGTTGAGAGTTGGGTGTTGAGTGTTGAGTGTTGAGTGTTGAGAGTCGCTTGGCACGCAGGCGGTTGACGTAGTCGGCGGCGGCATCGAGGTTGCCCAGTCGGGCGTTGGCCTCGGCGGCTATCAGGTAGACCTCGGCGGTGCGCAGTCCGACAGTCATGTACGTGAAGCGTTCCGACGTGGTGGCCGGCGTCCAGATGGCGGCACCGCTGCCCGTGTCGAACCAGTTGACGATGCTGGTACCAGTATCGCGCAGGAAGAGGCCGTAGCGCAGGTCGTCAGGCTCAAACAGGGCCTTCAGCTCTGGGCTAATCAGGCCGTAGTAGTAGAGGGCGGCCTCCTCGGTGGTCCAGCCGGAGCCCATCCACATGTAGGAGAGCACCTCGGGATTGTTCTCGCGGTTGTAGTCCTTGCAGCGGGCCACGCCGCCAGCGGCCTTAATGACGTTATAGTCAACCAGCGCAGAGTTCAGCTTCAGCGAAGCCTCGGCGGCCTGACGGGCCTTATCCCAGTCGCGGTGGAACAGGTAGACCTGCGAGAGCAGGCCGTAGCCATAGGCGCGGTTGGGGTGGTAGATGTTCTCGGGCTTCTCCTGCAACAGGGGCACCGACTCCTCCAGTTCGCGGATGATGAAGTCGTAGACCTGCGCAACGGTAGCCTTCTTGGGCGTTGCCTCCAGGTCGTAGTGGTCAAGAATACAGACACCGCCATCGTTGCCAGCCGTTGCGGGGTCATAGGCCTTGGCAAAGGTATTGACGGCGAGGAAGTGGTCGAAGGCCCTGAAGGTACGAGCCTCGGCCTTAGCCAGCGCCTTGAGGCCCTGCGAGCCGTCGGCCTCGTCGATGTTGTCGATGATGAGGTTCATGCGCAGGATGTAGGCGTACATATTCTCATAGAGATTATTGTCGGCTAAGAGCGTGCGGTCGGCCTGCTCGTTGAACGTGAAGTTGATGCCGTGGAAGCTGGTGCTCTCGTAGCCGAGGATGTTCGACTCCTTGGCCCATACATCGTCAGTCAGGTAGTAGTAGGACGCGGGATTGTAGCAGCGCATGGGGTTGACGATGAGCTCGTAGTACTGGCGGGCGGAATCGACGGTGACGGCCCCCTTCGGCGTGATGTCGATGTAGGAGTCGCAGGAGGTGAGGAAAGGTAAAAAGGTAAAAAGGTAAAAAGGTAAGAAACCTTTTACCAGACCTTTAAGTCCCTTTCCTATATAAACTAATATGTTCATCATTTCTTTTACTTTTTTCCTTTTTACTTTTTTACCCTTTTACTTTTTTACCTTTTTACCCTTTTACCTTTTTACCTTTAAAAGCTGGTTGAAAATCCGATGCTGACGGTCTTGGGCTGGTGCAGGGTGCGGGTGCCCGTCTTGATGGAGTACGACTCGGGGGCGATGTCCTTGCCGGCTGCCGAGATGTAGAAGAGGTTGTTCACCTGCAGCGTCAGGCGCGTCGGGCCGATGCCGATCTTGCGGATGACGGCGTCGGGCAGGTGATAGGCCAGGTTGATGCTGCGCATCTTCAGGTAGTTGGCCGACACGACCTGCTCGTCAGCGTAGCGCCACCACTCCGAGAATGTCGAGGCGTTCTGCTGTGCCACGCTGCCCGTTGGCATCTCGTAGTAGTGCTTCACAGTGTGGTCGTTCACGTGGTCGGTCACCATCTGGTAGGAGTTCATGTCGGTGACGTCTAAGCGCAGTTTGTTGCCGCCCGAGAAGATGAACAGCGTGTTCAGCTCCAGCTCGCGCCAGCGCAGGTTCAGCGACAGCGACCCCGTATGGATGGGCACGAAGGTTCCCATGTTCACAAGCGCGTCGGTGCCCTTCAGCGTCGAGGTGTAGGTCACCTCCGTGGGATTGCCGTCGGCATCGAACTTCGCCATCTCGTTGCCGTCCTGGTCGAGGATGACGGGGTAGCCGTTCACCACGCGGCTCAGGCGGTAGGCCCAGACGGTGTTGTAGCTGGTGCCCTCGATGCGGTAGTTCTCGGGGGCGGTGATGAAGTTCGAAGCGATGTCGGTGGGGTTGTGCTCCACGTTGAGCATCTTGTTGTTGTTGTAGGCGTAGTTCAGCGTGGCCGACAGCCCCCAGTCCTTCTGGCGGATGAGGTTGGCCGTCAGCGAGAGCTCGATGCCCCGGTTGCGCATCTTACCATTATTTATGACGCGCGAAGTGGCGCCAAGTGTGGAGTCCATATACTTGCGCACCAGCAGGTCGTCGCCCACGCGGTTGTAGAACTCCAGTGAACCACTGAGCAGGTTGTTCAGCATGCGGAAGTCCAGACCGATGTTGAAGGTCGACGTCTTCTCCCAGCGCAGTTTCGGGTTGGGCAGGTTGTCGTCGCTGTAGTTCAGGTACTGCGTGTTGGTCGGGTCGTAGCTCAGCGTGCGGTAGCGGGCCACGAA